>PXDE01000446.1 GCA_003566475.1 PVC group bacterium
CGAAGCCGCCGGCCGGGGCGTGCGCTGCCGCCTGCTCGCCGACGGCCTGGGCTCCCGCCGGTTTCTCCGGCGCCACGGCCGGTCGCTGCGTCGGGCCGGCGTCGAGGCCCGGGCCGCCCTGCCCGTGCGCCCGGCCCGCCGTCCCTTCGAACGGCTCGACATGCGCAACCACCGCAAGCTCGCGGTCATCGACGGGCGCGTCGGCTACACCGGATCCCAGAACCTCGCCGAACCCACCTACGGGCACCGCTCTCTGCGATGGTACGACCTCATGGTGCGCATGGCCGGTCCGGCGGTGACCGAGATCCAGGCCACGTTCACGGCCGACTGGAAGCTGGAGGGCGGGGATTTCGGGGAGGGCGAGGATCTGTTCCCCGCGCCGGACGGGGATGGCGAGGACGGGGAACTGGTGCAGATTCTCCCCTCCGGCCCCCTGCTCCGGCAGGAGAACTACCAGCGGCTGGTGGTCTCGGCCCTGCACCATGCCCGGGAGGTGGTCACCATCACCACGCCCTACCTCATCCCCACCGAATCCTTCCTCGAGGCCATCGAGACGGCGGTGCTGCGCGGGGTGCGGGTGGACATCCTGGTGCCCCGCCGGTCCGACCAGCACCTGCCGGGCCTGGCCGCCCGGAGCTATTACGAGACCCTGCTCCGGCTGGGCGCCCGGCTGTTCCTCTACGAGCCGGGGCTCCTCCACGCCAAGACCATGACGGTGGACGGCGACCTCGCCTTCATGGGCAGCAGCAACTTCGACATCCGGTCCTTCTCCCTCAATTTCGAGATCAACGTGGTGTTCTACGGCCCCGAGATGGTCAACGCCCTCCATGCCCGTCAGGAAGCGTTTCTGCTGGAGTCCGCCGAGCTGACCCTCGACGCCTGGAACCGCCGCCCCCGCTGGCGCCACATCCCGGAGAACCTGGCCCGGCTGCTCAGCCCCCTGCTCTAGGCCACCACCACCGCCGTCCCCTTGCCGAAGGCCATGAGCAGGGACTTGTTCTTGGCGCCGATGTTGTCGAAGTCGAGCGCGAAGCCGATCACCGCGTTGGCCCCCATGGCGGCGGCGGCGGCCCGGATCTCGGCCAGCACCTCCTCCTGCATCTCCTCCATCACCTCCTCATACGAGGTCGACCGTCCGCCCACCATGTCGCGGAAGGCGGTGAACAGGTCGCGCAGGAGATTCACCGCCCGCACGTTGCGGGAGGTGACAAGGCCCTTGTACTCGACGATCCTGACCCCTTCGAGGATCGGGGTGGTGAGGATGGGGATGTGGGTCATGGCACGAACCTTTGGGATGCGGGATGCGGGATGCGGGAAAACCGCAGATTGACCCTACTTCGCGAGTACGCTTCGTAGGGCAAGCTGACGATCTAGAAAGTGGAAAGGAAGACGGGACTTCCTCTGATCGATATCGAACCTTGCCGATCGGGCGGCCGACGCTCAGTTGTCGGCGGCGGCGGGCGCGGCGATCTCGGCCTCGGCGCGGGCCTTGGCCCGGGCCTCTTCGGCCCGACCTTCGGCCTGGTCCTGGGCGGCCTCGGCCTGGACTTGGACCGCGCCCTGGGCCCGGATCACGCCGCCGCCGCCCACCTGCATCCTCACGGCGCCTTCACGGACCACCACGTTACCCTGCGCCCCCCGAAGCCCTTCGATCCGGAGGTTGTGCATCTCGACCGCGCGGGCCGCCGGCATGCCGCCCCCAGGCGCCCAGCCCCCCGCTTCCCAGTCTCCAGCGAACTCGGTGAGTTCGGCGATGTCCTCGTCCTTGCGCCAGGGCTCGTCGAGGTTGAAGTCGATCCGCTCCACCGCGCCCAGCGGGATCCGGAACTCGCCGATGGCGGGGTGGTGCACGGTCAGAGCCTCCTGCTCCATCCGCCGGAGTTCGGCCGTAAGATGCCCGCGGCCCCAGAACGAGATGAGTACCTTGCGGGCGCCCGCCGGAAGGGCGGGCGGCGTCGTTCTCCCGGCCAGCACGATGCTCTCGATCCGGTCGACCGGCACCTCCATCTCGGCGAAGGAGGTGCGGAACCGGGCCTTGCCGCCCTGGATGGTGCCCAGCGCGCCGGAGAGGCTGTCCTCGTTGAGGAACTTCAGCATATCCTCTCTGGCCACCACCGGGGTTTCCGGCGCCCCGGGCATCCGGCCGTCCCAGAGGGCGACCCGCACGTTGCGGACCTCGTAGCCGGCCGCGTTCTGCAACACCAGCGAGAGGTGCTCCCCCTTCATGTCGAGGGGATCGGGAAGGGACCAGGTCTGCACCAGCTCGCCATCCATGAGCAGGGACAGATTGCCGGCCTTGCGGTCGACGAGCATGTGCAGGCGCATGGGCCGGAGCCCCTGGCCCATCTGCGGGCGGTGGATGTTGCCCAGATACTGCTGGCCTTCGCGGGCGGAGCGGCGGCTGAACCGCACCATGTTCTGCATCAGCTCCAGCCAGTAGCCCTCGTTGTTGTCGTTGGGCTTCTCGACCTGCAGACCGATCTGCACGAAGAACTGCCCCGTCCGCGAGCGCATCTCCATCTCGACCTGGTAGCGCTCCGGGAACTCCACCTTGAGCGAGGCCATGCCGTTGTTCTGGGCGATCATCACGCCCCGGCGGAAGGTGAAGGGAGCATTGGCCCCGCGGGCCTGAATCCAGTCCTCGCCCGTCCCCGGCCCTTCGTAGAGCACGTGGGACTGGATGCCGGTGGGGATCACCCGGAACAGGGACGCGCGGTCCAGACTCAGACGCCCGCTGAACCAGGTGTCGAGCACGGCCCGCTCCGGCGTGAGCTCGATGAGGTCGCCGGGCAGGAGGTCGCCGCCGGCCAGTTCGATCTGGCCGGTCCGCGTCCCGCCCCCCGGCGCGGGCCGGGACTTCAGAATCATGGCCACGACCCGGTCCGCCGAGAACTCGGCCGGGGCCCGGGCGTGGGCGGATCGCCAGGAGATGCCGGGCTCGGCCCCGAACCCTGAGATCCACTCCCCGCTCATGCGGTCGCCCCCGCCGAAAAACACGACGTCGGCGGCGGGCCGGTGGTCGCGCACCCGGGGCGCGGCCGGACGGGTGGGGCCGGACAGGGTGGCGGCCGGACCGGGGGGCAGCGGGGTTCGCACCGGCATTTCGCCGGGCTCGATCTCGATCTGGGCCTGGGCGGCGCATCCCGCGCACAGGAGGGCGACCAGCGCCCGGCGACTCCGACTCAGGGCTTGCGGCATACGTTTCGGGCTCCGCGTTCAGCGCTCATAGACAGGCAAGAACCGAAAATTGAGGGCCAGGGAAAGCAGTCCGGTGGCGGTGGCGTACTCGCGCCCCATGTTGTCCTGCCAGCTTCCGTCGGGATTCTGCGTCCCCATGAGGCGGCGGATGTTGTCCTGGTTCCACTGCTCCCACATCTCCGGGCCGATGTGGAAGTAGGCCTGGGAGGCGTAATAGAGGTAGTAGAAGAGGTAGCCCGAGAACCCTTCGTGCCGCATGTTCTGGGCCTGGGAGAGGTACTCGACCCCGCCGCGGAAGAGCCGCGAGTCCTTGCGGCCGCCCACGGCGGCGCAGGTCACCGCGATGGCCGTTCGCACCGCGTTGGAGTTGCCGGCGCTGGTGTAGCCGATGCCCCCGTCGGGCCCCTGGCAGCTTTCCATGTAGCGGAAGGCTTCGTCCAGGGCCCGGTCCGGCACCTCGATCCCGGCGTTGCGGGCGGCCAGCAGGGCCACGATCTGGGCCCCGCTCACCGTGGAGTCGGCGTCCCGGGCGTTCACCTGGTACCGCCAGCCCCGGGTCGGGTTCTGGGCTTGGCTGTCGAGAATGAGGTCCACCGCCGAGCGCAGCGCCTTGCCCAGCCCCGGATGGCGCAC
>PXDE01000223.1 GCA_003566475.1 PVC group bacterium
AAAAGCTGAAGGTGTTGCTGGTGTTAGGCCCGGTGGTGCCGGAGGACTGGGTGGTGTCGGGTCCGCTAACGATGTTGGGCAGCGTCGCCGTGATGGTGCGGGAGAGTACGTTCGGACCACTGGGCACGGCCACCGTGACCGTGCTGTTCTGTCCGACACTGAGCGGTCCGGGAATGCTGACCGGAATCGTGCCGCCCGGCGCGAATGGATCCGGCACCGAGGTGTTGAACGCCCCCCCGCCGCCCACGTTCGAGGTGATCTGCACATCCATGACCACCGGGGAGAAGTTGGCCGGATTGAATCCCGGCGGGGTGGGCACGGTGGAATTGCGCACCTGGGTAATCGAAGCGGGGCTCGGGCCGGTGGTGGAGTCCGGTCCCGTGGTACCCGAGGTCTGGGAGGTGGTAGAGGTGGTGCTCTGGACGTCCTGAATCGAAACCAGACTGACCACCCCGGTGAACTGGATCTTCATGCCGGTGGTGTTGTCGACACCCTGCCAGGTGACCTGGGACTCGGCCACGGTGTTCCCGGACAGGACGGTGTCCGCGTCGGGGTCGACGGCCAGAAGCGCGCTGCCGCTGGTGCCCCGGTAGGTGGACCCGTTGTTGTCGGTCACGTCGAGACGGTTGCCGTTATGCCCGATCACGAAGGAGGTGATGGGCGCGCCGGAGGTGTCGGCCACCGCCTTGCCGTCGCGGCGGACGCTCCCGATGACCCCGCTGTAGAACCCGGAGAGATTGACGTTGAGGCTGGACCCCTTGGAGGTGTTCACCGCGGCGTCGCTGCCCGTGGTGAAGTCGCAGCCGACCAGGGCCACCGTGGACGCGACGGCGGCGGCACTCAACGTGAGGAACGGGATCATCCTGCGCATGTCTGTATACTCCATCTCGGGTCGTGGGCGGTTGAAGCTCGGTCGGCCGGCCCCAAACCCGAGGCCGTCCGATGAGCCCACACCGTACCCGTGGGCCTTGGTTTCAGTAAAGGCTTTTATTCCACCCCGGCCAGAAAGTCAACCGCCTCCACCGGACAGTCGGGCAGGGCCCGCAGGAAGACCCGGCCGTAGTTCCGCCGGGTGATCCGGCTGTCCAGCACCACCACGTCCCCCCGGTCCTCGGCGGTGCGGATGAGCCGCCCCACCCCCTGGCGGAACTTGAGCACCGCCTCGGGCAGGCTGAAACTGCGGAACGGCTCCCCGCCCTGCTCCTTGATCCGGGCCATCCGGGCCTTGATCAGGGGCTGGTCGGGCACCGCGAACGGGAGCCGGGTGATGATGACACAGGTGAGGGCGTCGCCCCGCACATCCACCCCCATCCAGAAGCTGTCCAGGCCGAACAGCACCGAGCGGCGGTCGTCGCGGAAGGCCTGGAGCATGCGGTGGCGGTCCCGGCTTCCGTCCTGGGCCAGCAGGGTGATGCCCTCCGCCTCGAGCCGGGGGCGGCAGCGGGCGACCACCGCCCGCAGGGTGGCCGCGCTGGTGAACAGGACGAAGGTGGCCCCCTGATGGCGCAGGGCCTCGCGCACCACGGCCTCGGCCACCGCCGCCTCGTAGCGGGGCCCCTCGGTGGGCTCGGGAAACCGCTCCGCGATGCGGATCCGCATCTGCCGGCCGTAGTCGAAGGGCGAGCCCAGCACCCGCTCCTCGGCCTCCCCCGCTCCCACCTTCCGCCGGAAATACTCGAGGTCGCGGCCGTTCCCGAGGGTGGCGCTGGTCATGATCACCCCCGGCCCCGCCTCGAACAGCCGGGCCCTGAGCATGGGCCCGACCTCGATGGGGGCGGCATGCCAGCAGAGCTGCTTGCGGCGGATGCCCTCCTGGGCCACCCAGTACACGGAGTCGCCCAGGGACCGGTCGGCCCAGGCCCGCAGCCCGTCCCGGATGCCCTCCCCCCGCCGGCGCAGGGAGGCCAGCTCGGCGGCCATCTCCTCGTCCTCGACCCCTTCCGCCACCCCGCCCAGATGCACGATCAGCCGCTGCAGGCCCGCGAGCAGCCGCCCCGGATGAGGGACGCGGTCGTCGGCCTCCCGCACGTCCGGCCCCTGGCTCCAGTCCGTCCAGGCCCGGGTCTCCTGAACGTGCTCGAACACCAGGTCCGCCGCCTGCCGGACCAGGTCGCAGCCCGGCCCGTCGCGCAGGGAGGCCAGCAGCCCGCGGTCGCCCTCCGGATGGGCCAGCCGCCGCAGCCACATCTGCATGGCGTATTCGCTCAGCCGCAGCCCGAGGTGGTCGGAGGCGACCGCCTCGATCTGGTGGGCCTCGTCGAAGATCACCGTCCCGTAGTCGGGCAGCACCTGCCCCCCCTGCTCCCGCAGAGCCAGGTCCGAGAAGAACAGGCTGTGGTTCACCACCAGCACCCGGGCCTCCTCGGCCTGGCGCCGGGAGGCGATGTAATGACACTCCCGGTACTCCGGGCAGGCCTGGAACAGGCAATTCCCATGCTCGGCGCAGACCGACTCCCACACCCCGGCGGGCGGGGGCGACGGCAGATCCTGGCGGAGCCCGGTGCGGGTGGCGCGCGACCACGCCCGGATGGTGGGCACCGCCTTCTCCTCGAGTTCGGGCAGCATGAGCTGCCCCCCCTTCCCCTCCACCCGGGCCAGGCGCCGCAGGCACAGGTAGTTGCCCCGCCCTACCACCAGGGCCGCCTTCAGGGGCTCGTTCAGGATCCGGCAGGCCAGGGGGATGTCCTTATGGATGAGCTGCTCCTGCAGGCTGATGGTGAACGTCGAGACCACCACCCGTGACCCCGACCGTTTGGCGGCCAGGAGGGCCGGAATCAGGTAGGCCAGGCTCTTGCCCACTCCGGTGCCCGCCTCCACGGCCAGGTGCGTCCCCGCCTCCATGGCCTCGGCCACGGCCAGGGCCATGGCCGCCTGCTGGGGCCGGGGCTCGTAGCGGAGCCCCTCGCCCTTGCAGGCCCGGGCCAGCGGCCCGTCCGTTCGGAACACCGCCCGGACTTCGTCGGCGAGTCCCTCCGGTCCCGGCGCGATCATGATCCCCTCATCGACATGGCGCCTATCTTCACCGTCGGGTCCGGTCGCGGAAAGCCTGAACTTTTGCCCTTGCCCCCGCCGCCCGGCCCTCGTATCCTGTGCCGCTCAATCGGGCGAGCGTAGCTCAGTGGTAGAGCGTCACCTTGCCAAGGTGAGGGTCGAGGGTTCGAATCCCTTCGCTCGCTCCAAATGGGGGGCGGCTAGCTCAACTGGCAGAGCAACAGACTCTTAATCTGTGGGTTCGGGGTTCGATTCCCCGGCCGCCTCCCAGCCAAATCCCCTGAAAAACGCCACTAAATGCCTGGAAAACAGCGTTTTGGGTCATGATCCCTCTCCCTCCCCCTGCCCTCCTGTCGCATCCTTTCGCGAAGGTTCGCGGGTCGAAAGTCTACCAAAAGTCTATCAGTTCAAGCGGCGGTCTCTGGGGTCCGTTCTGTCCGGAATCAGAACGTGACGATAGCAGCCACACCGTGTGACCGGAGTACCTATACAGTCTGAGCGTGGTGTTCCGACCCAGGTTCAACTCAGCGGAGCACTCCGGCCTGCGCATCCCGCCGGCTTCGGGCGGGAGAGGTGAAATCATACAGGCCACATGAAGGTTCGCCGGAGTCGAGTCGGAGATGTCCGGCGGGCAGCACCCCCCGGCCAGGCTGATCGTCGTCCCGATCACCGCGGTAAAGAATCCAGATCTTCTTCCCCGTCTCGTGATCGATGCTCATACGCATCTCCTCCTTGCCGGGGCCTAGCTCGCCATCCCAGACGGTCTTGATCCGTCTGGTGAACGCTTCCTCGTCCATGGAGGTCTCGGCCCCGGCCGGGCTCTTCGGCTGGGTCATCC
>PXDE01000383.1 GCA_003566475.1 PVC group bacterium
AGAAGGCCGCCAGGCACCTCGTCAATCGTACTTCGTCAGCTTGCCCTACGTAGCTCCGTTGCGGAGCGTAGTAGGGTCAATCTTCGGTTTCCCCGAACCCACACCTCACATCTCACATCCCACAACTTGTCCGACGTAGCGCCTTGGCGAAGTCGGATCGCGCCAGCCTTCTCTCCCGTCATCCGGCTGGCCCAACGTGCCTGCGGCCTTCACGAACCCCCGAACCCAGGCCCGTCGGCGCTGGGGGCCGCCTCCCGCCCTTGCCCATCGCCACGAGGTCGGCCACCATAGGTGCATGCCTGAACGGTCTTCATATCTGCCGGTGTCCGGCTTCCGGCCATCCCTCACCCTCGGCTTGGTGGCCGCCACCTTCTGCTCTCTGGCGGCGGGGTGCGGCCGGGCGCCGTCGGACGGTCTCCCCCGCGCCGAGGTCCGGGCTCTCCGGTCTCTGGCTGGAGGGGGCCCGGGCTACGTGGTGTGGGAGTCGCGGCGGCCCAGCGGGACCGACCAGCTCAAGTACCGGATCTGGATGCGGGGGTTCGATGGCCGTCCGCCCAGGATGATCAGCGGCTTGCCCGACCGCGAGGGCGTCGCCCATTTCGGGGCCCGGATCTCGCCCGACGGTCGGCACGTCGCCTTCGCCAGCCTCCGCTGGAACTCGCACTGCGACTCCGAGGTCACCACCATCTACAGTTGCGAGTATCCGGCCGCCCCGTTCGATGCCTGGGTGGTGCCGGTCGATCCCGACACCCTGAGCGCCGGAACCCCGCGACCTCTCCCCGCTCTCCAGGGCCGCCTGGGCTCGGGCGGCGAGAACCTTCTCTTCACCTGGAAGGATCCCGACACCCTGTTCGTGGTCATTCATGAGCTGCACGGGGTCTATGAGTATCACCTGTCGGAGGACCGGATCGGCGCCCGGGTGGCCGATGTCGACGGCGAGGCGCTGGTCGGGCCCAGCGGACGCTCGATGATCAGCGCCCAGCCCCGGGGCGCCCACTGGGCCCGGCTGGAGCGGGCGGTCGAAGCCGAACGCCCCCTGCTCCATAGCCGGATCGGCGTATCCGGGTGCCAAGTCACCGTGGACGCCCAGGATCGCCTGATCGCCTGGGCGAACCAGCCGGGGGAGATCATGCTGCTTCATCTCGAATCCAGGCGGGAGCACAACCTGGCCTCCCTCCACCATCACCTGCCCGAGACCCACCGGTACCTGTACTTCCCGGCCCTCAGCCGCGACGGCCGCGTGCTGGCCTTCGGTGGCGGCGATGTCCACAGCCATGCCTTCGGCGCCTACGACATCTTCCTGCTGGCCCTGGATCCCGCCACCGCGGCCCCGGCCGGAGATCCGATCCGGATCACTTTCAACGACCGGGCACGGTATCCGGACGCTGATCCCGAGGCTGGGCACGCCCTGGACCGGTGGCCCGACGTATGGACAGCCGCTGTGGCGGCGGCCGAAACCCATCGCCAGCCCCCTTCCGTCCTCGACGCCGCCCTCCGGCTGGAGTCCATCGACCCCAGGGCCGCGTGGGAGCGCTGGCGGGCCCTGGCCGCCGACCCGGACCCGGAACGGGCCGACCCCGCCGCGCAGCGCGTGGAGATCCTCCGCACCTCGGCCGCCTTCCAGAATGAACTCGAGGCCTGGCGCCGGTGGGAGCAGTTGACGCCTGTCCGGGAACGTCAGGATCCGGCCGATCCCGACCGAGAGCAGGCCCAGGCTGTGGTCTTGCGCCTGCGCGAAGACCATCCCCGGACGCGGGCCCGGCTCGAGGCGGATCTCTGGGCCGAACGCACCGGCCTCCCCCTGCCCGCCGAGATTCCGGAGTCCCAGCGGGTGCACCGTACCGTCACCGCCATCGTCCGGGAGGTGTCCACGCCACTCTCCGTGGAGCAGGTGCGGCCCTACACCGAGGCGTTCGCCGTGGTGGCCTACGAGACGGAGACGGATGGGGCGGAGACGCCCGAACGGATGATCGTGCTGCACATGACCATGACCGACGCCCGGGCCCTCCCGGGGGCCGACCTGCGCCCCGGCGACCGGGTTCGCCTCGACCTCGGTCCCTGGGCGGCCCAGCGCCACTACCGGGAGCATCCGGTGTCCGACGAGATCCACGATCTCGAGTCCGACCGGTGGTTCGCCCTCGGGTTCCGCGTCCTGGAGCGGAAGTGCGACGCCGGCGAGTAGGTCGGTCGTTCGCGTGCGCCCTGCGGGGCCACGCGGGTGGGGCGACGCCCCTGCTCGGAGACACATTCCCGAGGTTCCGCGGGCAAGCTGTTGGTCCGCACAAGCATACGACCGAATGGGCGCGGACCCAGTAGTCCGCTGTCTGTGACAGCGGATCGCGCGTGGAGCGAGCCCGATCCAGAGGAGGCATGGCCAGGGGCTTGACCCTCCACCCGCCAGGCACTGTTCACGCGGCCTCGCTGTCACAGACAGCGAGGTACTGGCTGCCTCGCGGCGGCTTCACGTCGTCAATTTGCCTTCGTCAGCTTGCCCGACGTAGCTCCGCTGCGGAGCGTAGTAGGGTCAATCTTCGGTTTTCCGGAGCCCACATCCCACATCGCACATCCCACACCTTGTCCGACGAAGCTTCTGAGCGAAGTCGGATCGCGCCAGCCGTCTCACCCCCCCATCCGGCTGGCCCGCCGTGTTAGCGGCCCTCACTGGCCACTACCCCCTGACTCCCTCTCCTGAACCCTCGACACCGGCTCTCAGTGTTAAATAAGGGGCTTGTCAGGCACCGCCCCCGCTGGCATCGTCGCAGGGTTTGACCCATTCCCCTGGTCGGGGCGTAGCTCAGTCTGGCAGAGCGCTTGAATGGGGTTCAAGAGGTCGCTAGTTCGAATCTAGTCGCCCCGACCATCTCCCCTTCCCTTCCCTTCCGCCTCACTCGAACCGGGCGAACCGGTTGGCCAGCAAGGCCGGCACCAGCACCGGCAGCCCGAGAGCCAGACAGAGCAGGGCCTGTCCGCCGGTCAGCGGCATGGTGTGGAACAGGCGGTTCAGGATGCCGACCTGGCTGAACAGGAACTGGAGCACGGCCACCGCCGCCACCCCGACCAGGGGGATCCAGGCCACCGCCTCCGTTCCGCCGCGCAGCCGGGCCAGCAGCGAGGGCACGCAGCGGCTCAGGCACAGCAGATAGAACGTCTCCGCCGCCACCAGCGCCTGCACGGCCATGGTCCGGGCCAGGGTCTCGTCGCCGGTGCCGCGCAGAACCCACATGAACATCCCGAACGCGGCCACCACGTTGTAGGCCGACACCGCCAGCACCCGGCTCAGGATGGGGCCCGAGAGCAGGGGCAGGCCGGGATCTCGGGGCGGCGCTTCCATGGTCCGGCGGCTCTTGGGCTCGAAGGCCAAGGTGGCGCTGAGGGCCACCGAGCTGACCATGTTCACCCACAGGATCTGCACGGGCAGGATGGGGATGGCCGCCGCGAACAGGATGCCGGCGAGGATGGTCATGGACTCGCCGCCGTTCACGGGCAGGATGAAGGCGATGGTCTTGAGCAGGTTGCGGAACACCGTGCGCCCCTCCTCCACCGCCGCCTCGATGGAGGCGAAGTTGTCGTCGGTGAGCACCATGTCCGAGGCCTCCTGGGCCACCTCGGTGCCGGTGATGCCCATGGCGATGCCGATGTCGGCCTGCTTGAGGGCCGGGGCGTCGTTGACCCCGTCCCCGGTCATGGCCGCGATCTCGCCCTGCTTCTGAAGGGCCTCGACCAGGCGCAGCTTCTGCTCGGGGGCCACCCGGGCGAACACGTGGCATTCCCGGGCCGCCTCGGCCAGGGTCTCGCCCTCCATATCGGCCACCTCGCGCCCGGTGTGGACGCGGGGCTCGTCCCCCTCCACGATCCCGATCTGCCTGGCGATGGCGGCCGCCGTCTCGGGGTGGTCGCCGGTGATCATCTTCACCCGGATGCCCGCCTTGCGGCACTCGGCCACCGCCGCCACTGCCTCAGCCCGCGGGGGGTCGATCATCCCCTGCAGGCCGATCAGGGTCAGGCCCTCCTCCAGGTCCCCGTGGTCCAGGCGTTCCTGGCTGGCCGAAAACCTTTTGGTCGCGAAGGCCAGCACCCGCATGCCGTCCCGGGCCAGGGCGTGGTTGGCCGCGTCGAGCCCCTCCCCGTCCAGATCCGTCTCGCCGCCGTCGGCGTCCATCATCCGCGAGGACCGGGCGAGCAGGGCGTCGAGCGAGCCCTTGACCCAGGCCACCGTGCCCTCGCCGTCCGGGTCGGGATGCAGCGTGGCCATGTACTGGTGCTCGGACTCGAACGGCAACGCGTCGATCCGGGGCGCCGCCTTCTCCAGGGCCTCCCGGTCCAGCGCGGCCTTGCGGCCGGACACCAGCAGCGCCCCCTCGGTGGGGTCGCCGACCACCTCCAGCCGCCCCTCCCTCCGCTCCAGCCGACTGTCGTTGCAGAGCAGCCCGCACACCAGGCAGGCCCGGAGCGCCGGTTCCTGGTCGGGGCCGGCCGCGCCGTCCTCGCCCCGCACCTCGCCTTCGCCCCCGTAGCCGACCCCGGTGATCTCCCACCGCCGCCCGCCGGCCACCACCGCCTGGACGGTCATCTGGTTCTCGGTGAGGGTGCCGGTCTTGTCCGAGCAGATCACGGTGGTGCTGCCCAGGGTCTCCACGGCGGGCAGGTTGCGGATGATGGCGTGCCGCCGGGCCATGCGATGGACGCCGATGGCCAGGGTCACCGTGACCACCGCGGGCAGGCCCTCCGGAATCGCGGCCACGGCCAGGGCCACCGCCGCCTTGAACCCCTCGATCCAGGCCCCGCCCTTGAGCAGGACCGCCGCGAAGGCCAGCGCGGCCAGGCCCAGGATCACGAACAGCAGGCGGTGGCTGAAGCGCCGGATCTTGCGGGTCAGCGGGGTCTCGAGTCCCTCGTGCGCCTCCATCATCCGGGAGATGCGCCCGGTCTCGGTGCGGATGCCGGTGGCCACCACGATCCCCCGGCCCCGGCCGTAGGTGGCCAGCCCGCCCGCGAAGGCCATGCTGGTGCGGTCGCCGATCCCCGCCCCCTCGTCTACGGGGTCGAGGTGCTTGAGCACCGGCACCGACTCGCCGGTGAGCGAGGCTTCGCTCACCTGGAGATCGCGCACCCGGACCAGCCGCAGGTCGGCGGGGATCTTGTCGCCGGAGCCCACCACGACCAGGTCGCCGGGGACGAGGTCGCGGGCGTCCACCTGCATCTCCTGGCCGCCCCGGATCACCGTGGCCTCGGCCGACAGGGTGCGGGCCAGGGCGGCGATGGCGTTCTCGGCCTTGGAGGCCTGGACAAAGCCGATGGTGGCGTTGATGACGGTCACGGCCAGGATCACCCCCGCGTCCACCCAGTCCTGGAGCAGCAGGGCCACCCCGCCGGCCACGAGCAGGATGTAGATCAGCGGCTGGTTGAATTCGCCCAGAAACCGCATGAGCGCGCTCTTGCCCTTCTGCCCCTCGATGGCGTTGGGGCCGATCTCGGCCAGCCGCCGGGCCGCCTCGTCGGGGGACAGGCCCTGCTCGGCATCCGACGTCAGCTCGGCGGCCACGTCCTCGGCGGAACGGGCATGCCAGGGGAACTCGGGGGTCTCGGTTTCCGGTTGTGCGGACATGGGGCGCTCTCCTTTCCCGGGTCGAGAGGTGCTGGGCGTCCGCCGCGGACGCGTCGGCCCCCGGCGCGGGGGTATGTTTACGCCACGAGGCGGGAACGGGCAAGTTGCCCTTTTCAGGCTGACCCCGTGCGCTCCCTCCGCTAGGCTGTCTCGGATGAACACCACCCTATCCGACCGACTCGGCATCCAGAGCTACTGTTTCCGCGCCTTCAAGACCCTTCCCGACCTGATCCAGGCCCTGAAGGACACGGGGCTGAACCGCCTTGAACTGTGGGGCGGCCATCTCGACGGATTCGATCCCGAGAAGGCCGACATTCCTGCCGCGCTCGAGGCCTTTCATCGCGAGCAGGTGATCATCACCACCTGCGGGGTCTACGGCTTCGACACCGACGAGACGGCGGCCCGCCGCGCCTTCGACTTCGCCAAGGCCGCCGGGTTTCCGACCATCAGCGGCGACCTGCGCACCGACGAGGCCCTGCCCCTGGTCGAGCGGCTGTGCGAGGAGTACGGCGTCCGGGTGGCCATCCACAACCACGGCAAGAAGCACCGCCTCGGCTCGCCGGAGGCGCTGGCCGATCTGTTCGGACGCAGCAGCGACCGCATCGGCCTCTGCCTCGACACCGCCTGGATGCTGGATTCCGGGGAGGATCCCGTGGCCATCGCCCGCCGCTTCCGGGACCGGCTGTACGGCCTGCACCTGAAGGATTTCGAGTTCGACGCCGAGGGCAACCACCGGGATGTGATCGTGGGCCAGGGCGGCCTCGACCTGCCCGCCCTCATCCGCCTGCTCGTCGAGACCGGCTACGACGGCTACCTCACCCAGGAGTTCGAAGGCAACCCCGAGGATCCCGTCCCCTCCTGCCGCGAATGCGTCGCCGCCATCCGGAGGACCATTGGGGAGGTCGTGTGAACGCCGGTCGCTGATCACTCCGTCTTCCCATGGCCTCCCCCTCCGACGACTTTCCCGCCTGGCTCGAGCGCATGCGCGTGTCGGTGGACCGGGCGCTGGACGCGAAGCTTCCGGGGCCGGACACCCCGCCGCCGCGGCTGCATCAGGCCATGCGGCACGCCGTGCTCAACGGGGGCAAGCGGCTGCGGGCGATCCTCTGCCTCACCGCGGCGGAGACCGTCTCGGGCTCGGCCGATTCCGCCTGGCCGGCCGCCCTGGGACTCGAGCTCCTGCATGCCTACACCCTGGTCCACGACGATCTCCCGGCCATGGACGACAGCCCCCTTCGCCGGGGCCGGCCGAGCTGCCATGTCGCCTTCGGCGAGGCGGTGGCCATCCTGGCCGGGGACGCGCTGCTGACCCTGGCCTGGGAGTGGCTGGCCGAGACCGCCCCGGCCGGTCCGTGGACAGCGGCCGACCTGGTCCGGGTGCTGGCCCGGGCGGCGGGTTCGCACGGGGTGGCCGGTGGCCAGGTGGACGACCTGGACGCCGAGGGACGGGAACTGACCGAGGCCGAGATGAAGTCCATCCACGACCGCAAGACCGGGGTTCTGCTCACCGCGTCGCTGGAGCTGGGGGCCATGGCCGCCGGTGCGGACGAGGCCACGCTAGGTGTCCTGCGCCGATACGGAACGCACCTGGGTCTGGCCTTCCAGATCGCCGACGACATCCTCGACGCCACCGCCGACGCCGACGTTCTGGGCAAGCCGACCGGCCACGATGCCGAACTCGCCAAGTCCACCTACGTCAGCCTGTTCGGCGTGGACGAAGCGAGACGCAAGGCCCGCGCCGAGGCCGACCGGGCGATCGACGCCCTGGCCGACAGCGGCCTGACCGCGCCCCGACTCGAGCGCCTCGCCAGGTACATGGTCGACCGGACCTCCTGATCCGTACGCGCTGGCTCAGCAGCGGACCACGCGCGAATCAAGCACCGGGCCCCGCCTCCCCCACGGGATGGCTGTCCCCCGAGTCATCTGTACCCATCCATCCATCGCCATGGCCAGCCCCGTCGAGGTGTGCTTTAGCTTCCCACGATCGTGGCCAGTTATTTCACACCGCGCTCGAGCCGCCCATGGTCGTGGGGCACCATCTCCAGGAGGATTCTCGGCGAAAACAAAGGCAGAAACGGCTTCCGATGTGATTTAACTTCCCACGATCGTGGCTAACTATCGCACACCACCCCCGGTGACTTAACCGACTACGATCGTAGGCAGTTATTTCACGTGGCCATGACGGCGGGACTGGGGCTGGGTGCGGGCAGTGCTCGGGGGCCGCCCCTTTGCCCTGTCCGGCGGGCTGGGTCCATGGAGCGGGGAACGCATCTGGGTGGATCGTCCCGCTCCGCAGGTTCCGAGGTTCTCCCCGCATCCACGTGCCTCCCACCGGCGAGGCCATCCAGGCGCCCGCCGAGGGCGTGGACGGCGCGGTGCGTCGCCTCGGGTTCAGCTACGACACCCTCGGCCGATTCGAGGATCTGGCTGGGTTGTGCGTGGCCGGGAGGGCTTGGGGGAAGCGTGGGCAGGGGGAGGCGCGGGCGCTGGATCGAGATCCGAAAGCACCTCTCCCCGGACGCCGATCTGGCAGGCCTCGGCAAAGGCTGTCCAGAGGTTCCGCGGTTCCAGCTTCCTTGCGCGTCGTCCCATGGTCGTCCACCGGCTGGCTGTGCCCGCCGGAGCCAGGCGAAGGCTGGGCGCCGGCGGCTACGGGGTGCGCCGTGTAGCCCCGCCCGCCGAGGGCGTGGATGCGCGCGGGCGGAGAAGGGGGCCGCGCCCGGAGGGGAGCTTCGCGCGGGTCGGGCACGTGGGCTTGCCGTTCTCGTCGGCGGCCAAACGCTTCCGTCTTCGCCCTACGGGCTACGCCGCGACAGGTGGCGCGTTCGGCTACAGCACCTCCGCCCTCTGTGAACCTCCGTAACCTCTGCGACCTCCGTGGTTCGTTTGGTTGCGGTGGGTACGCGGCCCGGGGCCCGTCAGAGCGCGTAGTCGCCCTCGGGGGCGTGCTCGAGGTAGAGGGCGAGGAGGTCGATGGTGGCCTGGAGATCCTTGCGGTGGATCATCTCGTTTACGGTGTGGACGTAGCGGGTGGGCACGCTGAGGGTCATGCAGACGTTGCCGCCCCGGGCCCGCTGGAGGGTGCCGCCGTCGGTGCCGCCGCGGGGCAGAATCTCCATCTGATGCGGGATGCCCGCGCCTTCGGCGAGGGACCGCATGTGGTCGATGAGCTTGGGATGGGAGATGATCGAGCTGTCCATGATCTTGATGGCCGTGCCCTGGCCGATCCGGGTCACCGCCTCGGCGTCGGTGCCGCCGGGATGGTCGGCGGCGATGGTGGTGTCGAGGGCGATGCCGATAGCGGGATCCACGGAGAAGGCGGCGGTCTGGGCGCCCCGGAGCCCCACCTCCTCCTGCACGGTGGCCACGGCGGCCACCTCGCAGGACAGGGGCCCGGCCTTGCGCAGAGCCTCGAGCATCACGAACACGCTCACCCGGTTGTCCATGGACTTGGAGATCAGGCAGTCGCCCACCTCCTCCAGCGTCCGGTCCATGGTCACCATGTCACCCACCGAGACCCGCTCCTTGACCGCGTCGGCGCCCATCCCGACATCCACGAAGAACTCGGTGATCTCCGGCGACTTGTTCCGCTCGCTGTCGCTGAGCAGGTGGGTGGGCTTGGTGGCGTAGGTCAGCACCCCCCGGAGGGACTCGCCCTTGCGGGTATGGACGAGCACGCGCTGGGCGAAGAGCTGGCGGGCGTCGAAGCCGCCCACGGTCTGGAGGCGCAGGAAGCCCTTGTCCTCGACATGGCGGACGAAGAAGCCGATCTCGTCCATGTGCGCGGCCAGCATCACCCGGGGCCCGCCGGATCCCTTGCGACCGATGACGTTGCCCATGGCGTCGGTGGTGACGGAATCCACCAGGCCCTTCATCTCCCGCCGGACGATGTCGCGCACACGCTCCTCGCGGCCCGGGATGCCGGGAGCTTCGGCCAGTTCTTTGAGCAGGGCGACGTTCATCAGCGGGGACTCCGTTCGGGGTTGATGACAAAGCGCGGACTGTAGCCCAGGCCATGGGCCGAAGCCAGCGCCGAGGCCTTGGGCGTCCTTACGGGCCGGACCGGTACTGAGCCCAGACAGAAGTGAACCGCGAATAAACGCCAATGGACGCGAATTCCGGAAGGGTGGAGAGGGATGGCGCCCGATCACCTTCCCGTGAACCGGAACTCCGTCGTGCGAGGGGTGGTATAGCCTCGTCCCCATTCGCGTTCATTCGCGTCCATTCGCGGTTCCTCTGCGTGGTCCGGCTACGGCGCCCGGGCCTCGGGAGCGTCCTCCTCGCCCACCCGGGCCAGATCCTCGGCGGTGAGTCGGGGCTGGTCGTCGAACTCGCCCCAGTAGACGGGTCCGGCGATCTCCAGGTTGGCGTCGGGCAGTATGGCCGTCTGGATGGCGTCGTAGCCGGAGCCCATGGCGTCCCAGTCGGTGATCCGCAGGCGGACGCGCTGACCGGGCTCCACGTCGGCCGCGGGAAGCCGGCGCCGCCGGTGCATGGCCAGCACCTTGACCACGCCCGCCCCCTCCCCCACCGGCCGCCCCGCGAAGGTGAGGTCGGTGAGGTGCAGCGACAACAGGAAGTGCGGATACGGGGCGTCCGGCGTGGGTCCATCCGACACCATGGCTACCCAGCCCTCCACCGGCAGACCCCGGACGGCGGCCTGGCCCCCTTCCTCGGGCACGGGAAGATCCACGATGGGCCAGGGAGATCCATCGCGCCGGGGGACGAGCGTTCGCTCCGTGTAGTGCACGATCAACACCCGGCGGCGCTCCAGATGCCGGTCCTGGGCCACCCGGACGGGGATGTCGGCGGAGAGGCCCTCCGCCCAGATCCTGGACAGAGGCAACCCGATGAGGTGGGCGATCTGGGCGGAGATCGAAGCATCGTGCTCGTTGTAGGCGAGGTGACTGTCCCCGAGGATGAGGACGGGCGACTCCGGCGCGTCCCGGTAGGGTTGGCCCTCCCGGTCGCGGATGCGGAGCAGATCGGGATCCGCCTTGTCGCCGTCGGTGCGGGCGCCGGGCTCGCCCACGAACGGGTTCCGGGCCTGGGCCTCGCGCACGACGTCGTACCGTTCCAGCCGCTCGGCGATCCGGGCGGCGGCCAGACGGGCGCCCCGGTTCATGTAATGGCTGTCGCGGACATAGAACAGGGGCTTCTCCTGACCGTGCTCCCGCCGGTGGTCGGCGAAGGCCCGGTGCAGGTCCACCACCTCGACATCGGCCTCGGACAGGGCCAGCATCAGCCGC
Source organism: PVC group bacterium (assembly GCA_003566475.1). Lineage (GTDB taxonomy): Bacteria > Verrucomicrobiota > Kiritimatiellia > SS1-B-03-39 > PXDE01 > PXDE01. The sequence continues at coordinate 10,855 of PXDE01000383.1, forward strand.
TTGACCGGAAGGGATACGTTGAGGCTCTCCGGAGCCCGGGCCGGCCGCCGCGGCTCGTCCTCCACCGCCGCGAAGGGGAAGTCCGGATAGATGGCGAGCTTGGAGGGGATGATGGCCACCATGAGGTCGATGCCGCGAGCCTTGAGCTGGCGGTCGAAGTGGATCAGGGCCTCGGGCACGCCCACCTCGTCGAGGCTGTCCATGAGATGCAGCCGCACCGCCGCCCCCTGGAACACGTAGCCGTCGCGGGCGGGCCAGGGCCACCGGAAGGTCTGCCAATCTTCGATGAAACCGCGGATGTCGTCGCGGTAGGGGCCCAGCCGCTCCGCCCAGGCCGCCCAGGATCCGCCGTGCGCGTCGAGATCCTGCTCGAGCGCCGCCCGGGTGGCCTGGATGGCCTCCAGCCGGGCCGCGGCCGGGCCGTCCTCGGCCCGGGCGGCGGGGGCGAGCGATGAGAGGACGAGGCAGCCGAGGGCGAAGCAGGAGACAGGTGGGTTCATCCGTTCAACCTACCGGCCTCCGCCCCCACCTGACAAGGATGCCGGTTCCGCTTGCTTCCCCGTCCCAACCCACTACACTGGCCCACTTGGCTCGTTTCGGCTTCCATTCGGCCGGTGGGCCTTGGGAGACCTCCGCTCATGTCCGCATCTGTCCGCGACCGCGACACCCTCCGCAGGCTGGCCGGCGATCTGGCCGCGGTTGCCCAGGATCCCATTCAGGCCGAGCGGCGCGAAGGCTGGCGGAGGGTCAACATGCTCGAACCCCACCGACCCATGCTCTGGATCACGGAGATCCCCTGGGACGAGATCCGCGATCAGCATCCGGATCTTCGGTTGACCTGCGAGGATCCCGACGCCCGGCGGGCCGAGTCCGCCCTGCGGATCCGGAGGTTCACGCAGCGCCATCTGCACGTGGATGAGGTGGAGGATGGCGTGGTCTGGGTGCCCATGCGGTTCACCGGGGCCGACTACGGGATCCGGGTCGAGGAGGATCTCATCGCCCAGGGCCATTCCTCCATCCAGTCGCACGGCTTCAAGCCGGTGATCACCGAAATGGAGCACGTTGAGAAGATCCGCATGCCGGAGGTCGCCTACGACCGCGAATCGACCGAGCGGGAGAAGGACCGGCTCGACGGATGGTTCGGCGATCTTCTGCCCGTACGCATCCATGGGCCGCGGCAGCATTTCTTCAATGGCTGGGACGAGTTGGTGCGGTGGACCGGCGTGCAGAACGCCCTGCTGGACCTCATGGAGCGGCCGGACTTCATCCATGCCCTTCTGCGGCGGATGACCGATTCCTTCCTGGAGCGCATGCGGCAGTTCGAGGCCGGGGGCTGGCTGGGCGCGCCCCATCCGCTGCTCCGCGCCGGATCGGGCGCGGCGGGGTTCACCGACGAGCTGCCGCGGGCGGACACACCTCCGGACGGGCCGTTCACGGCCCTGGATCAGTGGGGCGGGGCCGCCCCGCAGATTTTCAGCGACGTCTCGCCCGCCATGCACGAGGAGTTCGCCCTGCGGTACGAGATCGAGGTGCTCTCGCGCTGCGGCCTGAACTACTACGGCTGCTGCGAACCCCTGCACACCAAGATGCACCTGATGGACACGGTGCCCCGGCTGCGCAAGATCTCCATCAGCCCCTGGTGCGACGCGGCCCGGGCGAACGCCGCCGCGACCCGGAAATACGTGTTCAGCCACAAGCCCAACCCGGCCCTGCTGGCCACCGACCCCTACGACCCCGAGGCGGCGGAAGCCGACCTCCGCCGCCGCCTCGACGGCTCGGACGGGATGGCCAGCGAGGTGATCATGAAGGACATCAGCACGGTCCGGGAGGATCTGGGGCGGCTGCTGGACTGGACTCGCATGGCGGCGCGGGTGGTGCGGGAGTACGGTCCATGACCGGCATCCCCGCCCCCGAAGACCCCGTGGGCGGCGCTCTGGCCGGGGAACGCTTCCGGATTCTGATCTCGTCGAACACCATGTTCGGGGGCACGGCGCCTTGGGGGACTTCATGGCCCCGCTCAAGGAGGGGAAGCTCAAGATGGGCGACTCGACCACCGTGCTCCGTCTGCTGCGGGGAACGGCTGAGGATCCCACCAAGCCGAGTTGGGGCGGGCAGTTCGTCCGCATCGCGGGCCGTCCCGCCGCGTTCGCCGACGATCCCGATGAGCGCGTGCGGGAGGGCCCCTACCCCGGGGCCCGGACGGTAAATCGCTGGCGCGCGTCCTACCTCACCGACTGGGCGGCCCGGATGCGCCGGTGCGTGGCCCCTCGCTGAGGCGTGCTTTGGCGCCCCTTGACCGTGGTCTGGATGTGGCTATATTACGACCGAATTCAGATCCAACCGAGGCAAGCCCTCATGCAGTTCCGTGAACGGATTGTCCCCATCAGCGAAGCCAAGTCCAGGACGGCGGCCCTGGTCGAGGAAATCGCCGCGTCGCGCACTCCGGTCGTCATCACCCAGAACGGCAGAGCCTGCGCCGTGCTTGAGGATATGCAGACGTACGAGGAAACCCGGGAGAGTCTGGCGCTTCTCAAGATCCTCGCCCTAAGCCAGGCCGCAGCCCGGTCAGGGAAGGTGAAGCCGGCCCGGAAAGCCTTCCGGGACGCCAAGGCGCGGGGGCGGGCCTCTTCGGCGTGAGTTCCGCACGGGTGTGGCTGACCGAGGAGGCGGAACGCGACCTCGTGGACATCTGGACCTATGTAGCGCAGGCGGATGGGCCGGAACGCGCGGATGGCCTGCTCGACGGCATCGAAGCCACGTGCGCCGCAGTGGCCGGAACGCCCGGCATGGGACACATCCCGCCGGAGCTTGAGCGTGTGGGGGTCAGTCAGTTCCGGGAGTTCCGTCACAAACCCTATCGGATCATTTACGAGACGGAGCCGACCCGGATCGTCGTCCACGCGGTCCTGGACGGCCGCCGGGATCTGGCTTCGCTGCTTCAGCGTCGGCTCCTGCGTTAGGCCTCCCGATAGCAATCGGCACTCTGAGACACCACCGCTACGTCAATCCCCCCCGCCCATCTCCAGCCGCTCGGCCCGAATCGCGAAGGTGCGGGGTCCATCCGGGTCGAGAACCACCAGCCCTACCCGGCCCTCGAACCGGATGCCGTGGCCCTCGTAGGCGAAGGGATCGCGATCCATCAGCACCACGACCTCCGGCCCCGTCGCGGGCCGGATGCGGACCACGCGGCCATGCTCGTCCAGCCGCTCGACGTGGGCCGCCGCATTATCCGCGGCCCGTACGGTGAAGGCCCAGGTGACGCCACCGTGCGGAGGAATCTCCGTGCGCAGCTTGAGCGACCGCGTGTCGTGGTCCTGATGCCGGTCTCGGCCTCGGTGGTCCTGATAGGGCCCGATGGCCCGACCGAAGATCTGGTCGGAACCTTCCGGACGGTCATGGACGGTCATCCGCACCCCGTCCGGGTAGGCGAAAGCCAGGTCGCCGGCCGCGCCCACGGGCGAGGTGATGGTCGCCCCGCCCTCCCGAACTTCCGTGCCATCGGCCTGGTAGCTGTGCATCCGCCAGATCGCCTCGCGCAGGGATTCGACGGTGTCACGCACCACCAGCACGTCCCCGACCAGCAGCACCTGCCGGTCGTACCCGTTGAGCAGGCCGGGCGGGGTGGAGCGGGTGAGGTCGAGGTCGGGGTTGAACGGCATCGGGTTGCGGGCCCAGGCGTAGCTGAAGGCCTCCGCGTACTCGTCCTCCTCGATCCAGCCCGCCGCATACTTGCAGGGCAGCGGCCAGTTGGTGACCCCGGTGATCTGGATCTGGGTTCGCCCGGCCGGCCCCTGCTTGTAGGGGTTGAAATACGTCCCGCCCGGAGGCGCCCCCCAGGCCGCGTTCCCGAAGAAATGGACGTTGCGGCCCCAGAACCAGACCGAGCCCTTGTCCTCGTGATGATGTCCCCATGACTGCCCGGAGCGGAGGATGACAAAATTCTCGCCGCCTGGATCGCCCTCGTGGTTCAGCGTCGGGTGCCGGAAGATCGCCCCCAGGCCCTGCACAAAGCGGCTGGACAGGTCCGGCGCCTCGGGCTCGACCCCCTCGGGCGGCTCCTCGTTCTTCTCGCCGAACAGCCAGGCCATGCGGGCGGCCACCCGGCGCGAGTTCTCGCTCTCGGCGGCCGCGAATCTGGGCAGGGCGGCCCGGAAGTTCCGGAGCGGATTGTCGATGGACAGCCCGTGGTCCCCCACCGGGGCCATCACCCGCTTGTGGTCGAACTGGGGGTCGCGGGGCGACGACATCCAGGTCCACCAGTCGAACATGGCCGCGAACCGCTCGTCCTCGTAGAAGTTCCGCTGGCCGGTCCGCACCAGCACGTCGGCCAGGGGCAGCAGATTGTGCAGGGTGTGGTTGGCGTAGGTGTGGCTTTCCTCCCAGGTGCCGGACTGCGGATAGACGTAGCGGTCGAGGGCCATGTCCATCTGCTCCTGGCCGTGGAGAAGGATGGTCTCTCCGTCGGGATGGCCCATGGCCACCAGCCCCTCGCCGATCAGGCTCACCAGCCGGTACCGGTCGGCGTTGAAGTTCATGTTCTCCATGCCCTGGTAGAACGGGTTCAGGGCCTCGGGGTCGGTCCAGGGGAGCATGGCCCGTCGGCCCGGGTAGGCCGACTCGTCCATCATCATGTACGCCATGAGCGCCCGCTCGACCATGCGCCGTCGCACCTCGGGATCGTCGGGCCCGGCCTCGGGGTTCTCACGGGCCCAGCGGACCTCGCCCGCGCTGCCCATCTCGCCCCGCATGTGGGGATTCGATCCGTTGAAGTAGGCCAGCCCGCTGCGGCCGCGGGTGCCGCTCAGCACCACCGCGATGCCGCCGCCCATTCGGAACTCCGGCACCTGGTGCTCCGGCGCGGCCGGCGAGCCGTCGCGGTTCCAGACCAGGGTCAGGCGGTTCATCCGGTCCAGTGGCCATACGCCCTCCCGGATGTGCGCCCGCTGCAGCCAGGCCACTGGGCGCACCTCCTCCTCGTCGGCCGGATCCTCGAACGGCGGCAGCGCGTAGAGCGCCCAGCGGCGGTGACCCTCGATGATCCACGCCTCCATGGCGATCTCAGGGCGCGAGCCTTCAAGCCCCACCACCCCCCGCGACATGCGGTCGCCCGGCACCTGGGGCCGGACATAGAGGTCCACCCGGTTGATCTTGGGCCGGGTCCAGAGGTCGGGCCGCAGATAGAACCCGCCCACGGACAAGGTGCGGTCGGCGGCGATCAGCCCGATGGTCTCCTGCTTGCCCCGGAAGTAGCCGAACTGGCTCCAGATCACCAGACGCGACAGGCAGACCTGGCCCTCCTCCTGGATGAAGTCGCTGGCAGGATTGGATTCGGTCACCGG
>PXDE01000534.1 GCA_003566475.1 PVC group bacterium
CCACTGATAGCTGCTCGCGGGTAACCGAACACCATCGCCCTCACCAAGCTGGCCTTCGCGGGCTCCCTCGCTATACTCCCACCCATGCCCCCCCCCATGGAACTTCCCGACCTGCGCGAGCGCGGGCGCGGGCCGGACGGGCCGATCTTCGGCGAGGACCGGCTGTTCGTGCAGCTTCTGCGCTGGACCGGATGCCTGGATCCGGCCCCGGTCATCGACGCCGTCCGCGACCTCGGCGAGCCCGCCGCGGTCTATGCCGACCTCCAGGATCCCCGCGGCGTGGCCGTCCTCGGGATGAGCGAGGATCCCGAGTTCTTCGTCACCGCCTTCCGCGATCTCGCCCGCTCCGGGCCGTTCCGCGATCTCATCCCCCTGCCCCGTCTGACCCAGTTCGGTCGCACCTACTCTCTCGGCCACGAGGGCGACCTCCGGCACTGGCTGGTCACCCGCCCGGCCGAGAAGATGCTCGATCCCGCCAACCGGTGGGCGGTCTGGTATCCGCTGCGTCGGACCGGTGCGTTCGCCGCCCTGCCCGCGGAGGAGCAGGCGGCCATCCTGCGCGAGCACGGGCATCTGGGCATGGCCTACGGCGCGGCCAACCTGGCCCAGGACATCCGCCTCGCCTGCTTCGGGCTCGACCGCGACGACAACGACTTCGTGATCGGCCTGCTCGGCCACGACCTCCATCCCCTCTCCCGGGTGGTCCAGGCCATGCGGGCCACCCGTCAGACCCGGGAGTACCTCGACTCGCTCGGCCCGTTCTTCGTGGGCCGGGTGATCCATCAGACGGAGGTGCCATGACCGCCTGGCCCCCCGCCGCCCGGGGCATCGGGCACGTGCCCCAGGACCGGGCGCTGTTCGAGACCATGACCGTCGCCCCGGCTTGAGCCCCCTGCCGGTCTGGCCTATACCTTGGCCATGCAGGCGGTCGCCCGACTTCTAAACGACCTGGTCTCCGAGGGCGTCATCGCCGGCTATGCCCTGTTCGGTGCGGTGGCCCAGATGCGGTACACGGAGGCGGTGGCAACCCTGGATGCGGATGTCCTCATCGCCCTGCCCGACGAGGAAGGTCTCGACATCCTTGGCCCCCTCTACGCCGCATGTCGGCGACGCGGATTCCATCCAGAAGGCGAGGCCGTTCGCGTGGGAGACTGGCCTGTGCAGTTCATGCCGGTCTTCAGCCCTCTGGCCCGGGAGGCGCTGGAGCGGGCCGAAGAGGCCGATATCGAGGGGGCCCGCGTTCGGGTCGTGTCCGCGCCGCACCTGGCGGCGCTGGCGTTGAGCGTGGGCCGGGCCAAGGACTTCGCCCGGATCCTGGCCCTGCGGGAATCGGGCGCGGCCTCGGACGGGGAGATCGCCGGAATCGCGGACCGCCATGGGCTGCGCGAGGCCTGGGACCGGTTCCGGGAGCGGTTCGATGCCAGCACCTGACCCCCATGAGCGGTTCCAGCGCATGGCCGCCTGGCAATCCGGACGGCGCGATGATGCCTGGGCGGAGAAGCTCCGCAAGTCCCTCGTCCTACGCCAGACTGTCCTGGCCCTGCGCAAGTCCGCCGCCGCCGACGGGCCCCGGAAGTATCCGGACGAACGGCTCTGAAGCGCCAACGCACGCCATCTCCCGCACCCCGCATCTGCGCCGCCTGTCTCACCCCTTGCTCCGGCTGAACCCTGCGCCTCAGCGGCCTTCACTGAACACCGGTCACCGATCACGGATCACCGGTCACTCCCCCCGCACCGCCGCCAGCCCCCGTTTCGAGGTCTCGGCGAAATCGGCCATTTCCCAGGCCGGCCCTTCCGGGCATTCGGCGCGGATGCGGGCGGCCGCCTCGGCCATGCGCAGGCCGGAACGAAAGAGCAGGCGGTAGGCCAGCTTCACCGCCGTCCGCTGGTCGGGGGTGAATCCGGCCCGGCGCATCCCGACCACGTTCAGCCCGCCCACCGTGTTGGAGGTGAGGTCCTGGATGATGCAGAACGGGGCCAGATCCTTGGACAGGCCGGACAGACCGGACATCATGGCCAGCCGTCCGATCCGGCAGAACTGGTGGATGGTGGCGTTGCCGGACAGGAATACCCGGTCCCCCACCTCCACATAGCCGGCCAGAAGCACGTTGTTGGCCATGATGACATCGCTGCCCACCCGGCAGTTGTGGGCCACATGGCTGTTGGCCATCATGAACACGCGGTCGCCCAGCACGGTCTCGGTGCCCGGCCTGGTGCCGCGGTGCACGGTGACGCCTTCGCGGAACTGACACTCCTCCCCGATCCGGACGCAGCTTTCGGTGGCGGGGTCGAACCCGAAGTCCTGGGGCCAGTCCCCGATCACGGCGCCGGGGAACAGCCGGCAGCGGGGTCCCAGCGTAGTGTGACGCCGGACCACCGCGTGGGGGCCGATGACGCAGCCATCGCCGATCACCGCGCCGGGCTCGATCACGGCGAAGGGGCCGATGACGCAGCCATCGCCGAGGCGGGCGTCGGGATGCACGGAGGCGAGAGGGTCGATCATGGGTCGAACTCCAGGAGTCCGGATTCGCGGAGGCTGACGAAATCGTGGTCCCGGCCCGGGGCATGGAGGCCCAGGATGACATGATCGAGCAGCCGGACGCCCACCACCTTGCCGGCGGCGATAATCTGACGGGTGATGCGGAGGTCCTCGGCGGAGGGGGTGGGATCGCCGGAGGGGTGGTTGTGGACCAGCACCACGGAAGCCGCGCCCGCCCGCAGGGCGTGCTTGAACACCGTCCGGCTGTCGAGCTGACAACTGTCGGCCAGGCCGGAGGTGACCTCCACCGGGGGCCGGAGCAGCCGGTGCTTGGTGTCGAGCAGGACGATCCACACGCTCTCGGCGTCGCGGACCCGGGCCAGCGTGCGGATCACCCCGACGGCCTGCTCGGGGGTGGTCACCTGAGCCCGGTCCACCACCCCCTCCCGGGCCAGCCGCACCCCCAGCTCCAGGGCGGCCTTGAGGATCTGGGCCTTCACCTTGCCGATCCCCAGGAAGCCGTCCAGTTCCTCCAGGGACACCCGGGCGAGGTGGGTCAGGGAACCGAACTGCTCGAGCAGCTCCTTGGCCAGCCGGTCGACGGGCATGCCCCTGGCCCCCGTGCGCAGCAGGATGGCCAGCAGCACCCAGTCGTCGACCTTCTCCGGCCCGCGCAGGGCGAACTGCTCGCGGGGCTGGAGGGTCGGGGGCATCTCCTTGACCGTCCGCTGCGGCCGCTCCTCGCGCAGCGGCTCGAAGGCCCGCCGGGGGGACGCGCTCATGACGGGGCCTCCGCCGCCGCCCCTTCCAGGTAGGGCTGGCAGATCCCCTCCAGCCCGGAGGGGATGCTGGCCTCGATCCGCACCAGGTCGCCGTCGTACTCCTCCTTCAGCACCTGGGCCGAGGCCTTGAGGGCGGCCAGCACCCGGCCCTCCCCGGCCGGCACGGCCAGGCGGACCCGCCGGAACCGGTCGCGCAGACGGTGGATGATGAGCGAGACCAGATCCTCGACCCCCTCCCCGGTCACGGCCGAGACCCGCACCATGCCCAGTCCATCCCGCTCCTCATCATGGCGGGACAGCACGGGATTGCGGGGGGCGAGGTCGACCTTGTTGAAGACCAGCACCTGGTCCTTCCCGCCCGCGCCGATCTCCTGGAGAACCTCGTTCACCGCCGCCATCTGGTGGTCGGCATGGGGATGGCTGTGGTCCACCACGTGCAGAAGAAGGTCGGCCTCCACCACCTCCTCCAGGGTGGCCCGGAACGAGTCGACGAGGTGGTGGGGAAGCTTGCGGATGAACCCCACGGTGTCGGTGATGAGCACCGACTGGTGGTTGGGCAGGTCCACCTTGCGGGTAGTGGGGTCGAGGGTGGCGAACAGCTTGTCCATGGCCAGGATGCTGGCCCCGGTGAGCCGGTTGAACAGCGTGGACTTGCCCGCGTTGGTGTAGCCGACCAGGGAGATGAGGGCCCAGCCGCCCCGGCGCCGGCCCCGCCGCTGCTCGGCCCGGCGGCCCCGCACCACCTCGAGCTCCTTCTTGAGCCGGGCCAGTCGCTGGTCGATGCGTCGGCGGTCGACCTCGAGCTGGGTCTCGCCCGGCCCCCGCAGGCCGATGCCTCCCTTCTGCCGCTCGAGGTGGGTCCACATGCGGCGCAGGCGGGGCTTCAGGTATTCGAGCTGGGCCAGCTCGATCTGCAGGCAGCCCTCCCGGGTCTGCGCCCGCTGGGCGAAGATGTCGAGGATGAGCTGGGTGCGGTCGAGCACCCGGACCTGCATCACCTTCTCCAGGTTCCGGCCCTGGGCCGGGGACAGGTCGTCGTCGAAGATCACCATGGAGGCCCGCAGGTCGGCCACCCGGTCGGCCACCTCCTGGGCCTGGCCGGTGCCGATGAAGCTCCCGGCCTGGATGGGGTCGCCCCGGAACAGGAAGGTGTCGAGCACCTCGCCCCCGGCCGTGCCCGCGAGCTGGGCCAGTTCGGCCAGCGACTCCTCGGTGTCGGCCCGCAGGGCCCGCCCGCGCTGCACGCCGACCAGCACCGCCGTGTCCGGCACCGGGTCAAAGGGCAAGTCGGACGGATCCATGCCCCTCCCAGCGTTCGCGCACCCGACCGGCCACCGCCTCCGGGCCATCGTCCGGCTCCACCTCCACCCAGGCGGTGTCGAGCTGATGCCGGAACCAGGTCATCTGCCGCCTGGCGAGCTGGCGGGTCCGCAGGGCGGCCCGCTCCCGGGCGGCGGCCAGGTCCATCCGGCCCTCGAGCACCGCCGCCGCCTCCGCGTAGCCGATGGCCCGGGCGGCGGTGGGCGAGAGCGAGATCCCTTCGCGGCGAAGTGTCCTCATCTCCTCCAGTAAACCACAATCGAACATCCGGTCCACCCTTTCCCGTATCCGTCGCGCCAGCCAGGTGCGGTCGGGGAGCAGACCGACCGCGAAGGGCCGACGCTCATCCTCTGCCCGCCCGGCCCTCTCCGGCCGCCCCCGGGCCTCCACCGCCCGGATGATCCGTCGCGGATTCCGCGGGTCGGCCAGCCGATCTAACACCCCGGGGGCCAGGCGCTCGGCCTCGGCCTGCAATGCCGCCACGCCGCCGTCGGCCACCACCGCCTCCAGCCGGCGGCGGAGGGCCGGGTCCGGGGGCGGGGAAGGGTCCAGGCCCCCGAGGAGGCGGCTGACGTAGAGCCCGGTTCCCCCGGCCAGCACCAGAGGCGGCGTCGCGCCGGCGGGTGCGGGGGCCAGAGAGTCGAGTTGCTTTCGCACCCCGGCCAGAAAGTCGTGGACCGAGAAGGCATGGCCGGGGTCGGCCAGGTCGAGCCCGACGTAGGGGACCTCCCGGCGCAGGTCCGGGCCCGGCTTGGCCGTCCCGATGTCGAGACGCCGGTATACGGCCATGGCGTCGGCGGAGACCACCGCCGTCCTGAGTTCTATGGCCAGCCGATGCGCGACCTCCGTCTTGCCGGAGGCGGTGGGTCCGACCAGGGCGAAGGCCCGGAGGCCGGGCTCAGCCACGCGTCTCCGGAGCGGCGGAGCCGGAGGGATCGTCCTGCTTCTGGAAGGACGTCAGCAGGTAGATTCCCACCCCGATGCAGATGGCGGCGTCGGCCACGTTGAAGGCCGGCCAATGCCACCGTCCGACATAGAAATCGAGGAAATCCACCACCCATCCGTACCGCAGGCGGTCGAACAGGTTGCCCAGAATGCCCCCGGCCATCACCCCCAGGGCGAGCCGGTGGGTGCGGGTGTCGGAGAGGATCCGCTTCCGCCCGATCACCAGAACGGCCAGGATGACCGCCGACAGCACCGTCAGCAGCACCGATTGCCCGCCCAGGATGCCCCAGGCCGCGCCCGGGTTGCGGACGTGGGTCAGGTTGAAGAACCCGGGGATCACCGTCCGGGTCTCGTGGTAGGCGAACGACCGCACCACCCATTCCTTGGTGATCTGGTCCGCCAGCGCCACCGCCATGGCCAGGAGGAAGACAGGCACGGGCCGGGGGCCTTACTCGCCGTCCCCTTCGGACTCGAAGGCGAACCCGGCCGGAATGCGGACGCCGCCGTTGCGGCGCCGGAACCCGCGGCCTTTCTCCAGTTCCGTCTGCACCCGCACGCTGTGCCGCGCGTAGGGGATCACCTTGAGCCGCTCCCGCTCGATCGGCTCGCCGCTGATCTCGCAGATCCCATAGGTGCCCGCATCGATCCGGCGCAGCGCCTCCTGGATCTCGTAGATGATGTCCTGCTCGCTGCTCATGAGGGTCATCATGAACTCCCGGTCGAACGCGTCCGACCCCTGATCCACCGTGTCCGCGCTGGGGGTGTTCCCCCCGCCCTCGCTCCATTCCGACCGGTTGCGGTGGTCGCCGGACATGAACTCCAGATCGTTGTTGATCCGGTCGCGCAGGCTCAGCAGGAGATTCCTGAATTCGGCGACCTCCTTGGCGGACAGCTTGGCCGGGGCACGCCTCCCGGACGCCGCCCCACGCCCGCGCGCCGCCGGCTGGGCCGGGGCCTTCGCGGCGGCCTTCGCCACCGGTTTGGGTGCGGGACGCTTCCGGCTCGGGGCCTTTTTCGCCACCGCCTTCCTGGCCGGAGCCTTCTTGACCGCCGCCTTCTTGGTCGGCGTCTTCTTGGTCGGCGTCTTCTTGGTCGCCGCCTTCTTGGCCGGAGCCCTCTTCGCCGCCACTTTCTTGGCCGGGGCCTTCTTCGCCGGTGTCTTCTTCGCCGCCGCCTTCTTGGCGGCGGCCTTCCTCGCCGGAGCGTTCCTCTTTGCGGGCGCTTTCTTGGCCCGGGACGCGGGCCGGGCGGATGCGGTCTTCTTCTTCGGAACGGACTTCTTCTTGGCAGCCATGAATCAGGTCTCCTGAAATCAATCCAAAACCGCCGCTTTTATCGCATCCGGACGGCCCTGTCAATCGTTCTCGCGTCCCCGACCTACTTTGCGTCGTGCCCTTCGCGCACCCAACTTCCCACGACGTCTCCCATGTCACCTCCCCCTCTCCCTCCCAGCCCCCATAGGGACAGGCCTTTCGGCAGTGGCCAGGCTTCCCCTATTGGGGACAGGCCCCTCCGGACGGGGACAGGCCCCCCTCGATGGGGACGGGCCGTGCCCGCGGAAGGGAGGAAATTCTGCCCCCAAGCATTTTTCTGTGGAAAAGTCCGCTCCGGTTTCCTGTTTAGAGGTATAGGCATCCCTCCATGCCGGGGGGAAGGCCAGCCGGGAGACATCGCCATGCGCGCACGAAGAATCCGGGGTCGGGGACAGGCCTGCTACCATGTCATGAGCCGCATCGTGGACCGCACGCCCAGAATGGGCGAGGTGGAGAAGAGGCGCTTCCTGGACCTCATGCGGTCCTGCGGGGAGTTCGCGGGGGTCGAGATCCACACCTACGCCCTCATGGACAACCACTTCCACATCCTGCTTCAGGAGCCTGGCGGCGAGCCGCCCGACGAGGCCGAGGTGCTGCGGCGGATGAGAGCTCTCTACGGCCCCGCCGAAGTCCGCGAACGGCAGGCGCAGTGGGCGGCCTGGCGGGCCGAGGGCCGCCCCGATTTGGCCGAGGCCGACCTCGACGCCCTTCGGGTGCGCATGGGCGATGTATCGGAGTACATGAAGACCCTCAAACAGCGGTTCACCCAGTGGTACAACCGCCGTAACCGGCGCAAGGGCACGTTATGGGAGGAACGGTACAAGAGCGTACTGGTGGAGGACGGGGACGCGTTCCGGATCATGGCCACCTACATCGAGCACAACCCGGTGCGGGCGGGCCTGGTGGAACGCCCGGAAGACTACCGGTGGTGCGGACGGTGGCGGCCGGAGCGGACTTGGGACAACCCCGAGCCATCTTATCCACCTCGGGCCGTGAAGGAGATCGCCCAATCTCTGGCCGACGGCGACCGCCTGAGCCTCCCCGATCTGCTGGCCTGCCGGGTGCGCCACCTTACCGACGGCGCGGTGTTCGGGACTCAGGAGTTCGTGGAGGATACGCTGCGGACCGCGGAACCCACTCGCAAAACGGCACCGCGAAGCCGGATCCTGCCCCTGCCCGCCACAGGCCCCAGGGGCCTTTTCGCCGGCCGGAGGCTCCGGGGTCCGACGCTGATCCCCTCGGATCCGGCGCCAACCTGATCGGAGAAGGCCCGGTTCCCCATATGCGGGGCCACCCGCCGCCCTCCCGGCAGGCCGGGGTCGCCGAAGTGGGCCTCCGAACCGTCCCTTGAGGCGGCAGACCTGTCCGAAGACAGAAAACCTGGCTGTGGGAGCCCCGCTTCTTCCCTTGTTTGCCCCCCCCATCGTGTGACCATCTCCGCCAACCATCCTCGGAAATACGGCTTCCTGGCAGGGCCTGTCCCTTCCGTACCCGTTAGGGCCTGTCCCTATTGCCCCCAGAGTCGGTAGGGCCTGTCCCTACCAAGCTAGAAGCGGACAGAGTCCATCCCTTTCGGCCGTCCAAGGTCTGGACGGTATGGTCCAAGGGCTGGACATGGGATGTCCGGCTCGGCCACGAGGCCTGTCCCCTACGTCTGGCAATCTCACAGGGAATCGATCTCGACGACGGATGGAAGGAGCTCGGTATCGAAGTCACCGAACGGGTGCGTGTCCAGTTCCCGGAATACGATGACGCCGTCACGGAGCACCAACACCCCTGAGTCGGAGTACCGCCCTCGGATGAATTCGAAGCTCAGTACCACGTCCCCGGGGCGGATCCGATCCCAGAATCCTATCCGTTCAGGCTTGTCCGGCGTGTATTCCGACCACCTCCTCATCCGGTGGATCACGCCCTCGTCCTCCTCGGTCAGATCCTCCCCCAGCCGCTCTTCGATCCAGTCCACCATACTGTTCTGCAGCCTGGAGTGCTCCTCGATCAGTCTCTCCATCAGGATCCTTGAAACCGGCTCCAGCACCACATAACTGTCCGCATCATGCGGATAGTTGACCCGAATCATCCGCCGGTAGAAGTGGTCCTCCTCGTCCGCACCCGCCTCGCTCCGCCCGCCACAACCCGTAAGCAGCACAAGGGCAAGGAGGCAGAGGAGAGCGTGAAGCCATGCGCTCAACCTGAGGTTGGTCGAAGGTCCGTCCTCCGGTGGAAGGCCTTGCTGGAACAGGTCCGCCATCGCCCTCCTGCAGTCGGCGGGGCCGAGTCCGGCGCGGTCGGTTCCGCCGTGCTTCATGATCCACATCCGGACTAGCCGTTCGCGACGGGGCGGAGGCGGATACGGCAGGGATGGCCATTGATGTCCCAGGCGCGGGCGTCGGCTTCGGGGCAGGCCGTCACCTCCAGGGCTTCGGCCAGTACCTCGCCGCAGACCAGATCCCCGTGATCGCCCAGGGCGGCGGCCACTTCGGCCGGAACCTCGGCGGTCACCCGGATCCGGGCGTCCACCTCCAGGTCCGCGTCCTTGCGCATGGCCTGGACCTTGCTGATGAACTCCCGGGCCAGGCCCTCCCGGACCAGGGCCTCGTCGAGATCCGTCTCCAGCCCGGCCACCAGCGCCCCCTCGGCGGCCACGGCCAGGCCCTCGTGCGGAGTGCGCTCCAGGATCACCTCGTCGGCCGAAAGTTCCAGGGGATCGCCGTCGAGATCGAGGGTCACCGGCTGTCCGGCATCCAGTCGGCGAAGGTCGGCCTCCTTCAGTCCGGCCAGGGCGGGGCCGAGGAGCTTGACCTTGGGGCCCAGACGGGGTCCCAGCTTGCGGAAATCGGCTTTGGCCCGGAGCGAGGCCCAGGCCCGGTCGTCGGCCGAGAACACGACCTCCTTCACGTTCAGCTCGTCGGCGATCATGTCCGCGGCGGCCTCGATCCGGGCCCGGCGGACCCCGTCGGTGCAGGCCACGTGGAGCCGCCGCAGAGGCTGGCGGACCTTCAGGTTGTGTTCGGTGCGGAGGGCCCGGCCCAGGCCGACCACGGTCAGCACGTCCTCCATCTGGGCCTCCAGGTCCGCATCGCGCAGGGAGCCGTCGGGCAGCGGGAAGTCGCAGAGGTGGACCGACCCGGGCATGTCGGGCAGGCGGAGGTTGCGGTGAATGGCCTCGCTGATGAACGGGGTGAACGGCGCCGCGATCCGGGCCAGCTTGAGCAGCACGTGGTGCAGGGTCTGGTAGGCGTCGCGCTTGTCGGCGTCGTCGCGGCTCTTCCAGAACCGGCGGCGGCTGCGGCGGATGTACCAGTTGGTGAGGTCGTCGAGAAACGCCAGCAGCGGCCGTACCGCGCCCTGGAGATCGTACCGGTCCATGGTCGCGACCACGTCCTGGTTCAGGTGCTCGGTGCGGCTGAGGATCCAGCGGTCGAGCGGGTGGGACGGCGTGCCGGGGTCGTCGGAGACCGGGGTCCAGCCGTCGATCCTGGCGTAGGTCACGAAGAACGCGTAGGCGTTCCACCAGGGGATCAGCAGATGCCGCATGGCCTGCTGGGCGCCCGCCTCCGAGAAGCGCAGATCCTCCCCCCGGACGGCGGGGGAGGAGATCATGTAGAGCCGGAGGGTGTCCGCCCCGTAGGTGCCGAGCATGTGCTGGGGGTCGGGGTAGTTCTTGAGCCGCTTGCTCATCTTCCGCCCGTCCTCGGCCAGGACCATGCCGTTGACCACCACGTTGCGGAAGGCGGGGCGGTCGAACAGCGCGGTGGCGAGGATGGTGAGGGTGTAGAACCAGCCCCGGGTCTGGTCCAGGCCCTCCGCGATGAAGTCGGCGGGGAACCGCCGCTCGAACTCGTCCTTGTTCTCGAACGGGTAGTGCTGCTGGGCGTAGGGCATGGACCCGGACTCGAACCAGCAGTCGAGCACCTCGGGGGTGCGCCGCCAGGTGTGGCCGTCCTTCTCGAAGGTCACCTGGTCCAGCGTGTGCTTGTGGAGGTCCTCCACCGGATGGCCGCACAGGGCCTCCAGCTCGGCGATGGATCCCACGCAGAGCATGTCCCCGCCGTCGTCGCGGATCCACACGGGCAGGCACGACCCCCAGAACCGGTTCCGGCTGATGTTCCAGTCGCGGGCGTCCCGGAGCCAGTTCGCGAACCGCTTCGATCCCACCGCCTCCGGCGTCCAGCGGATGGTCTCGTTATGGGCGGCCATGCGCTCCCGCAGATCCTCCACCCGCACGTACCAGGCGTCGATGGCCCGGTAGATCAGCGGGGTGTCGGTGCGCTCGCAGAACGGGTAGCTGTGGACGAGGACGCCCTGATGCACCAGCCTCCCCTCGTCCTTGAGCCGCCGGATGATCCCCCTGTCCGCGTCCTTGCAGAACTGGCCTTCGAAATCGGGGATCCGGGCGGTGAACCGGCAGTCCGCGTCCAGGTAGTCGAACAGCTCGATCCCCCGCTCGCGGCAGACCCGGTAATCGTCCTCGCCATAGGCGGGGGCGACATGGACCAGCCCCGTGCCGTCCTCGGTGGTGACGAAATCCCCGGTGAAGAACCGGAACGCCCCCGCATGGTCCTCGGCGTAGGGGAACAGGGGCTCGTAGGTCCAGCCCTCCAGATCCCGGCCCGTGAACCGCGCCACCTCCTCGGTCTCCTCGGTCAGCGCCTTCCAGTACGATGCGGCCCGGGCCTCGGCCAGGAGGTAGACGTCACCGGTCCCCCGGTCGCGCAGGGCGACGTACGCGATGTCCGGGCCCGCGCAGAGGGCGAGATTGCCGGGGAGGGTCCAGGGCGTGGTCGTCCAGGCCAGGGCGTAGGCGGGGGCGTCGCCGGGAATGCCGTGCTCGCGCAGCCGGAACCGCACGGTGATGGCCGGATCCTGCACCTCCTGGTAGTTGCTGCCGGCCTCGAAGTTGGACAGCGGGGTGTTGAGCTTCCAGCTATAGGGCATAATCCGGTAGTCGCGGTAGATCCGGCCCTGGTCCCAGAGCTGCTTGAACACCCACCAGACCGTCTCCATGAAGTCCCGGTCCATGGTCTTGTAGTCGTGGTCGAAATCCACCCACCGGCCCATGCGGGTGACCGTCTGCCGCCATTCCTCCACGTAGCGCAGGACCATGGAGCGGCACTGCTCGTTGAACACGTCCACCCCGGCCTCCCGGATGGCGCCGGCCCCGGCCAGGCCCAGCGCCTCCTGAGCCAGGGCCTCGATGGGCAGCCCGTGGCAGTCCCAGCCGAACCGCCGGGGCACCTCGTGGCCGCGCATGGCCCAGTAGCGGGGCACGATGTCCTTGATGGTCCCGGCCAGCAGGTGGCCATAGTGGGGCAGGCCGGTGGCGAACGGAGGCCCGTCGTAGAAGGTGAACCCCGGCCCGCCCTTCCGCTGGGCCACGGACTTCTCGAAGGTCCGGTGCCGGGCCCAGAAGGCCAGCACCTCCTCCTCCATGCGCGGAAAATCGACCTTGTTGGACACGGGATCGAACATCGCCACTCCCAGAAAGCGGGTACAGAAAACCGAAAGCCCGGAGGCTACCTGCCCCCGCCCCGCCGCGCAAGGCCGGCGGGGAGGCGATGTGGGATGTGGGATGTGGGATCCATGCCAGTACCTCGCTGTTCCCGCAGGGCGGGACGAGGGCGCATGTGCGGAGCCTGGCTGGTGGAAGGCTCGACCATGGACCTTCTTTCACCTAGGCAGGCTCGTTCCATGCGCGGTCCGCTGTCACAGACAGCGGACTACTGGATCCGCGGCAACTTGATCGCATGCTTGTGCGGACCAACGGCTTATCCACGGAATCGCGGGATTGTGTCCCAGAGCAGCGAGATCTGGCCCCAACTCGTCCATGGAAAGCGATTCCGACGGCCATGGTCGTTCCGGGATCTTTCCTCGCACAGGCACGGGCTAGAAGCGCCGTGCCACGGGGCGGGCCGGGAGGGCGAATCCCGCCACGGGCGGGATGAGCCGCGAGCGAGGGAAGGACATGGACTGTTCCTGACAGGTGCGGGGATCGTTCCGGGAACGCGGGCATGGCCTGCCCTCGCTCCGGCTCGGCAGGAGCCTGCGGGGGCAGAGATCCCCCATTGACCTGCGGTGACCTGGGCGCGCCGCAGGCGCCTTGCACGTTGAGGGGGGGCTTGCGCCCTGTCGATCGTCGTGGTGACATAGGGCTGATGGCTGCGAACTTGGGCGCACTTTCTTTTCGCGTGCTGGGGCTGGCCGCTGCCCTGCATCTGGCAATCGGGTGTGCGACGACCTCCTCGGTGCTGCGGGAGGGACTTCTCCTAGAGACCCGGGCCGTCCGCCGCGACCCCGAGCATGCCCCGTCGGCCCGTCGCCTGGACGACGGGAGGCTGGAGATCCAGTGGACCCTGGAAACCGTCCGGCACTCCGTGTGGGGGGGATTACTTGGAGTCCCCCGCCATGTCGGAATGGATCGGACGCGTATCGAGGCGAACCCCGAGAATCTTCGTCCCGCCCAGGAGGTTCTCCAGCCACTCTTTGCCCACCGGCCCCATGCATGGATGGACCGCGTGGCGGACCCCATCCCGGAAGACATGCTGAGCCGAGACCCTTCCGGGGCCATACCCGTTCTCGGAACCTGGCCTCAAGTCGAAGGTGGCCAATTGGCTGTGCCGAGCCGCGAATCGGTCGTGCTGGAAGCTGACTTCGTCTGGTACGTGCCCGGGACGGACCCAGAGATGACGCCTTCGGCCCTGATCATCCCCACCGGCGGCCGACGCCGCTCCCCGATATACGCCTATTCGGTGCGTATCCTCATGCTTCCGGCCGCCTTGGCGATGGATGTTTACTGGAACGCCGGGGTCACCGTGGCTACGGTTCTCGGCCGCCCGATCGATCTGTGACGACTCCTGCGCTACGACCGAATCCGCTCCGCCTGCAGGTGGCGCAGGGCGCCGAACCCCACCAGCCGCTGCCGCTCCTCGTCGTACAGGCGGTAGCCGAGGGACTTGAAGCTCTGGAAGAAGGTGACCGTGGGCGCCTTCTGGAACTCGGGCTCGGCCTTGTGGCAGGCCTCGAGGCGGTAGTTGGGGATACGCGGGCTCAGGTGGTGCAGATGATGGAACCCGATGCTGCCCGAGAACCACTGCAGGATCTTCGGCAGCTTGTAGAACGAACTCCCCTCCAGGGAGGCGGTGGTGTAGTCCCATTCCTCGCTGCGCTTCCAGTACACCCCCTCGAACTGGTGCTGGACATAGAACAGCCAGATCCCGGCCGACCCGGCGACCAGCATCACCGTGAGCTGGATCATGAGATACGGCCCCACCCCCAGCGCCCAGCTCAGCCCCGCCCCCATGGCCACCAGCGCGAGATTGGTCCACCGCACCGACCGCCGGGCCCGGCGGCTGGCCCGGGGCGAGGCGAAGCGCTGCTGGACGAGGAAGATGCCCAGCGGGGCGAGCACGAACAGGACCACGGGGTTGCGGGCCAGCCGGTAGGCCAGGCGTTTCCTCCAGGAGGCCTCCAGGTACTCCTGCACGGTCAGGGTCCAGATGTCGCCGGTGCCCCGGCGGTCGAGGTCGCCCGACGTCCCGTGGTGCACCGCGTGCTCCCACCGCCAGTGGTGGTAGGGGGTGAAGGTGAGCACGCCGGTGATGAACCCCCATACGTGGTTGGCCTTCCGCGACCTGAAGAACGCCTCGTGGCCGCAGTCATGGAAGATGATGAAGATACGGACCAGAAACCCCCCGGCCAGGATCATGAGCGGGAGGGCCAGCCAGTACGATACGCGAATGGCGAAGGCCATGGCCACCCACAGGGCGGCATAGGGGATCAGCGTGTTGGCGAGCTGCCAGGCGCTCCGGGGCAGCGACGGGACCGCGAACCGGTCCACCACCGCCTTCCAGGACCGGGCGGCCCGGTCCCGCAGGATTCGGGTGGCGGTGGGAGGACGCGAAGGCGATGGAGTCGAGGAGATCATACCTAACCTACCCCGTATCCGGGCCAGACGCGAATGGGGTCATACCCCACCTAACTGGCCCGTAGCTGCGAGCGAGTCTCTCCTGCAAACGCAGCCGCAACGGCGTCCCCTGGCGGCGATTCAGGTCGTCGATGGATGCTATGCGACCGGCGACAGGCCCACGTCGTGGGATGGGCGTCCTCGCCCGTCTCCGCAACGAGACGGGCCTGACGTGTCCTTGGGTCGCGCTCCCACGCCTTTGCAGTGGCTTCACAGGCTCTGCGCATCGCGGAGACGGGCGAGGACGCCCATCCCACAGGGGGGCCCGCCTCTGTCCGGACCCGCCGGATCCCATCACTCACGTGCGGATTCGGGGAGCCGGCCCGGGATTGACTCGGACCTCCGCTGGGTCCAATCCTTGCCGGACGCCACCACCGATCCGGACGACGACACGCGATGAGATTCCTCCCCCCGCCTCCCTCCCTGGCCGCAGCGGTCATCATGGGCTTCCTGGCCCCCCCGGCGGCCCGGGGAGCGGGCGAGGGACAGATTCTGCTCTGGTTCCCCCGGGCCTCCGGCGACGGCGCGGTCATCCTCGATTCCGGACAGGGAGAGGCCTCGGTCTCCATCCGCGAGGATGTGAGCTTCCGGGACCGGTCGCTCGCCCCGGGCTTCCTGTTCGAGCTGGGAGGCTCGCGCCTCCGGGGACGGTTCACGCTCCTTCACACCGATCTGGATGTCCGGGGCGAGCAGACCGCGACGGTGGAGGCCGGCGACCACGCGGTCACCGTGCGCGGCCCCCTGACCACGGCCGTGGACATGCTGGTCATGCGGGGGGAGGTCCGATTCCTGGCCGGCGGAGAGCAGGCCTGGCTGGGGCTGCTGGCCGGCATCCAGTACGCCCGGCTCGACGCGCGGCTGGAGACGGCCGGCGCGGAGTTCCGGGTCCGCGACCAGGAAGCCGCGTTTCCGGCGGCGGGGGTGTTCGCGGGCGTCCGTCCGATCCCCGCCCTGTCCGTGCAGGGCGAGGTGGTGGTGTCCCGGTTCACCTGGAGCGACTACGACGTCAAGTACCTCGAACTCAGCGCGGACGCCCGCGCCCATCTGGGCGGGGGCTGGTACGCGGGCCTCGGGTACCGGCGGATCGACGCCGATGTCCATCGCGGCCGGGACGCCCTCCGGGCCGACGCCAGCCTGTCCGGCCCGGTGGTCTTCACCGGCTTCATCTGGTAGCTTGCCAAACCCGCCGCCCCATCGTAGCCTTGCCGAAGCTGATAGCCCGAGGCGGCGGACATGGGACTCCGCCCTCAGCCCGGGACGGTCCGCAGGAGCGGGAGTAATTCAGTGGTAGAATGTCAGCTTCCCAAGCTGAACGTCGCCGGTTCGAGTCCGGTCTCCCGCTCCACCTTTCCCCCGCTACACAAAGGCGAGAAATCCAGCAAAAATAGG
>PXDE01000287.1 GCA_003566475.1 PVC group bacterium
AGGGGTCAGAAAAAAGGGGTCAGAAAAAAGGGGTCAGACCTTAACGTCAAGCATTAAGGTCTGACCCCTTCTCTTTTAGCCTCTATTTATAGGGTTTTCATAGGGGTCAGGCCTTTATTCTTGACGAAAAACCGGGCCATGGTGGGGTGAGGTCGGCGGGTACGGGTCGGGCGGGCTGGGGCGCACTACATGGAAGCAGGTCAGGCGGCAGCGAGATCCTTGTCAGGGGCACGCTCCGCCTTCCGTGGGTTGTAGTCATAAAGACTATAATCCACCGGGCCAGACAACCCGCCACTGCCGCCTCCTGCCGCAAACCTACTTCTATGGCGTGCACCCGAGTCGACGCCCGGGCTTGGCGTGGCCGGGGCCGCCGGGTAAGCTGGGCGGCCACTTCGTACTCATGTCCGAACCCTTCGCCATGCCCCATCCCTCCGTCGCCCAGGATCACATCGTCATCCACGCCCCGTCCGGGGCGTCGGCGGCGGAACTGGCCATGCCGGGCGACAAGAGCATTTCCCAGCGGGCGGCGCTGCTCTGCGGCCTGGCCCGGGGCGGCTCGGTGGTGCGGAACTTCCTGGTCTCCGAGGATGCCCTTCACACGCTGGGGGCGATGACCGCCATGGGCGCACAGGCCGAGGTCGATGGCGACTCCCTGCGCATCCAGGGCGTTGGCCTCCGTCCCCATGCCCCCGCCGCCGACATCGATTGCGGCAATTCCGGCACCGGCATGCGACTCCTTTCCGGGCTGGTGGCGGGCCAGCCGTTCCGGACCGTCCTCACCGGCGACGCCTCGCTCCGCTCGCGGACCATGGAGCGCATTCGGGAACCCCTGGTCAAGATGGGGGCGAAGGTCGTTCTCCGCGGCGAGGGGGGGCGGGCGCCCATCGAGATCGAGGGCGGCGGCCTCCGGGGGATCGACTACGTGATGCCGGTCGCCTCCGCCCAGGTGAAGTCCTGCGTGCTGCTGGCCGGACTGTTCGCCGAAGGCCCGACCACGGTCACCGAACTGCGCCCCACCCGCGACCACACCGAACGGATGCTCCAGTATTTCGGGCATCCGGTGGAGGTGCAGGGGGCCCGCGTCACGGTGCGCCGGGCGGCCACGCCCTGGGACGGGGCGGAGTTCGCCGTCCCCGGCGATTTCAGCTCCGCCGCCTTTTGGATGGTGGCGGCGGCGGTCCGGGAAGGGTCGAGGGTGGTTCTTCCCTCGGTCGGACTCAATCCCCGCCGGATCGCCCTGCTCGACGTTCTGGGCCGGATGGGCGCCCGGGTGCGGATCACGCCCGATCCGGCCGAAGGCCAGGTCGAGGAGACCGCCCGCATTGAGGTGACCGGGCAGGGGCTGCGGGGCACAGCGATCGCAGGCGACGAAATCCCCAATCTGATCGACGAGTTGCCCATCCTCGCCGTGGCGGGCGCCCTGGCCGAAGGCCGGACCGAGATCCGCGACGCCCAGGAACTTCGGCACAAGGAGTCGGATCGGATCGCGGTCATGGTAGGCAACTTGCGGGCGCTCGGGGTGGAGGCCCGGGAAACCGAAGACGGCATGGTCATCGAGGGTCCAACATCTCTGCGGCCTGCACGCCCCTGTGCGAGCCGGGGCGACCATCGGGTGGCCATGTCGATGGCCATCCTGGCCTGCTCGTGCCCGGCGCCGGTGCGGATCGAGGGGATCGCCTGCACCCGCACCTCCTATCCGGCATTCTGGGATCATCTTCGCACCTGGGGGGCACGCCTTGAGACCGACTGACGTAGTGGTGGCGATTGACGGTCCGGCCGCGTCCGGCAAGTCCACGGTGGCCCGGGGCGTGGCCGCCAGGCTGGAATTCGTCTATGTGGATTCCGGCGCCTACTATCGGGGCATGACCTGGCAGATGCTGCGTCTGGACCTCGATCCGGGGCGGGACGACCATGTACGGACGCTGCTCGAGACGGAGGACTGGGAGTTCTTCGTGGAGCATGGGGCGGTCCGGTTTCAGATCGGGGGCGAGGATCCCGGGGAGCAGCTCCGGTCCGAGCCCGTCCGGGAACGGGTGAGCGACGTGGCCGCAGTCCCCGAAATCCGGGTCCGGATCGTGGACTGGCTGCGCCGGACGGTGGAGTTCGGCCCGGTGGTGATGGAGGGCCGGGACATCGGATCGGTGGTCTTTCCGGACACAAAGTACAAATATTACATAGATGCGGACCCTGTGGAGCGGGCGCGGAGGCGGCATGAGGAGATCGCCCGGGTGGAGTCCGGGCAGTCCATCGAGCGGGTGCTCGACTCCCTGTCCCGACGCGACCGGAAGGACCAGGCAAGGGCCACGGCACCTCTGCAAATACCTTTAGGGGCGAAAGTTATAGATTCCACCCACCTGTCGGTGGATGAGGT
Organism: PVC group bacterium; assembly: GCA_003566475.1. Classification (GTDB taxonomy): domain Bacteria; phylum Verrucomicrobiota; class Kiritimatiellia; order SS1-B-03-39; family PXDE01; genus PXDE01. The sequence continues at coordinate 2,372 of PXDE01000287.1, forward strand.
GGTGGACATCATCGTCACCGCCGTGCGGACGGACGTTCCGGCACCCTGACCGCTCCTGGTTCCAGGCCCTTCGGGGCCCCTAAATGCGATTTCCCTTGCCGGATTTCTTCCGTCACCTATCCTTTTCCTGCCTAGTGGGTTAGATTTTCGATAGCCTGGACACTACCAAAGGATACCTATGATTCACTCCACTTGGGGACTCATCATCGCGTCGGGCAAGGAAGAGCAGCTAGCCTCGGGCGTCGACGTGGCGTTTCTCAACATCGGAAGCCGTCCCGCCCTCGCCTATTCCCTGGACGCCTACGAGACATGTCCCGACATCGACGGGGTGGTGGTGGTCGTGGCCCGGGAACGCATGGAATCGGTCAAGACCATGGCCCAGATGATGGGCTTCACCAAGGTCCGCAGCATCGTGTCCGGCATGGCCCGGCGTCTGACCTCGACCGGCGCGGGCCTTCCCGCCCTGCCCGAGTCCGCCACTCTGGTGTCCGTGCATCAGGTATCTCGGCCCATGGTGACCCCCGACCTGATCGCGGAGACCGTGAAGTCGGCCAAGCGCTATGGAAGCGGAGTCGCCGCCGTCAAGGCGGCCGCGCCGATCCGCGAGGCCAAGGGACAGACCGTGGACAAGGTGCTCAACCGCACCGTGATCTGGGAGGTGCTCACCCCCCAGACCTACCGACGCGACCTTCTGGAGAAGGCGGTCCAGAAGGCGTCGAAGTCCAAGAAGGAGTTCGAGGAGGAGTCCGAGGTGGTGGGGCTGCTCAAGGAGAAGATTCACCTCGTCCCCTCCAGCCCCACCAACATCCGGGTGGCCACCCCCGAGGAACTCACCCTGGCCGCGGCGCTGGCCCGGATGTAGGAGGCCCTGTGCACGCCGCAGGCCAGGTGGATGAGCCGCCTCCCGCCTCCTGCGGTCGGCCGCGCCTCCGGCCTCTCGTGCTGTGGGCCTGCGTGTTCGCCCTCGGCGGGGTCTGGGTAGGATGTGGCCGAAGGGCTGAGGTGTTGAGGGCAGCATGTCCGCGCGTGAGGAACGGCTGATCGATCGGATGGCGGGCTACACCGCCATGATCGCGCTTAGCGCGGTGCTTGGCGGATCGCTGGTGGCGATCTATAGGGCCGGCGTGATGCATGCGAACGTCGCAATGGCGGTTACTCCCGAATCGATGGTGGACCACGAATGGATTGGCTCCCGTCTGTCCCGATGGCTGCTGGACCGAGCCATGGAGCCGATGTCGGAGGAGGAATTCCAGCGGCGGATGCGCCGGGGGTGGTGGGGCGGATTCGGCGCCGGCGCCGCCCTGGGCATGGTTCTGCTCGTGTTCACCCCGGTTCGGCAGAAGGAGGGGTAGTCGGCCATGTGCCGTTGGGAGGTACGATGCATGCGTAGATTGCTGGCTGCCCGCACCGTTGGACTGTTCGCCTCGCTCGCCCTGCTGACCGGGTGCGCGTCGAATCCGCCGCCCACCCTGGTCCTCGACCCGTTCGCCCCCATGGCGGATCCGGCCGAACCTTGACCACGAAACTCTTCTGCCCGCGTCAGCCTTCGCCGGTGCCGCGGGAACCAAGCTTGGCGTCGAGCAGGAGGAGGGCGCTTCGGTTGTCGCCGGCCATGTCGAGCAGGGCCTCGATCTCGGTGGTGGTCTTCTCCTCCTCCACCTGCTCGTCGATGAACCACTTGAGCATGCTCTGGGTGGCGTAGTCCTTCTCCTTCAGGGCCAGTTCGTAGACCTCGTGGATGGCTTTGGTGTTGCCCCGCTCCAGCTCGGAGGCCCTGGCGAAGACCTCGCGGGGCGAGCCGAACTCGCCCTGGGGACCGTCCACCGCCCCGAGCGTCACCTTGCCCCCGCGGTCGTGGACATAGGAGAAGATCAGCCGGGCGTGCTCCAGCTCCTCCTCCCGCTGCACCCGCATCCAGGTGGCGAATCCGGCCAGATTCTGCTGCTCGAACCAGGCCTCCATGGCCAGGTAGCTGTAGGCGGCGGCCATCTCGTGGTTGATCTGGCGGTTCAGCGCGGTCTCAATGGACGCTTGGAGCTTCATACATGCCTCCCTGGGATGGGATTTGGTTTCCTTTGCTTCCGAAGGCCTCCGCCCGGCCGCCCATCTGCGGACAGGCGTCCGCACGCAGCGGCCCACAGGCGCGAGCTCAGCATACTGGCCATGGCCGGGCGGTTCAAGTGCCGGCACGAACCCCTCCGAAGGGTCGGGGGGCAGGAGTCGGTGGTCAGCCGAGGCCGCTGGCCCGGTGGGCCAGCCGGATGGGGGCGATGGGTCGCCACGGCAGTACCCGTCGCTCCCGCCATCCCCGTGCAGGATTTCTCCTCCGACGATCGTAGCGGGAGAAATCACAGACCGGGCGGGGGAGGTCATGATTTCAAACCCTACGATCGTGAGCGTTGAGATCCGAGGGGCGGGGCGCCGTCCGGCGGGGTCGGCGGGGTGCCCGCCTGCCTTCGCCACGCCCTCGGGGCCAGTCCCGTGCGGGCCTTGAACCGCCGGGAGAGGTGAAAGGGCGAGCAGAACCCGGTGCGGCCGGCGATGTCGGCCAGCGGGAGGTCGGTCCCGCGAAGCAGCCGGGCCGCCGCATCCAGACGACGCTCCATGGCATATCGCATCGGCGTCTGGCCCGCGACCTCGCGGAACTGGCGGATGAAATGGTATCGGCTCAGCCCGGCCGCGTCGGCCAGATCGGTCACGGCAAGGGGACGGGCCAGATTGTCCTCGATGAATGTATGCACCGACAGGAGCAGGAACTGACGCCGGTCGGTGGTGGCCGACAGCTCGGTGAGCAGCGGTCCCAGCAGCCGGTCCCGGATGCCCAGGGATTCGGGGGTGTCCCGGCGCTGGGCGTCGAGCATCCAGTCCAGCGCCGCGAAGATCCGGCCGGAGGCGTCGTGGTGGGCCAGCGGATACGGCCAGGGATCGGCCCCGTCCTCCTCCCATTGCAGCAGCACGCCCTCCAGCAGTCCCCCCCGTCCCCCGCCCCGGAACCGGGGCCGGTGCGGCCGCCCCGCCGGGTGACAGAACAGCCAGCCCCGCCCCCCCTCCCGCCGCGCCCCCAGCGCATCCACCTCGTAACGCCCCCTCACCACATACAGCAGCTCATGTACATCATGCCGATGCCACGGCGGCAGCCCCTCCTCCGGCGGCGCATGGACAATGGTGAGCTGGCGGAGGATGGGGGGCATGGTGGGTGGATGAGTGGATGAGTGGATGGTTGGATGGGTGGAGGGCTCCGGATCCGACACGTCCGATGGGTCCGATGAGTCCGATGGGTCCGACAGTTCCGCCCCCCAACCCTGCCCCGAAGTGGGGTGCCTGCGCAATCCTGGGCATGAAACGGCGAGAGAGTCCGCCGAAGGCCATGCCATTCCTTGCCTCCTGGCCTGGTCATACGCTAAAGACCGCACCATGGTATATGACTCTTCCTCCCCCTCCGCGTCGGCCTGGCTGGTTGGCGTGGCCCGGGCCGACATCACCCCCGAGCCGGGCCTGGACCTGGCCGGAGGGGCGTTCGGACCGGCCCGTTCGGTGATCCATCCCCTTTCGGCCAAGGCCCTCTTCCTGAAGTCCCCCGAGGGCGCGGTCCTGGTGGTGTCGTGCGACCTGCTCGGGTTCGATCCCGCCCACGCCGACCGCCTGCGCGAGGCCATGGGCCGGGCGGCGGGGATCCCCGCCGAGGCCGTCATGCTCGCGGCCACCCACACGCACGGCGCCCCGGCCACATTCTTCCTGCGCACCTGGGGCCGACAGGATGATTCCTATCTGGCCCGGCTCGATCAGGTCTTGCCCGAGCTGGCCGCCGAGGCCGCCCGGAATCCGCAGCCGGCCACCCTGCGGGCCGGATGGGGACAGGCCCCGGGCCTGGTGGTCAACCGCGACCTCGGGCCCGACGGCCCCCTGGAGGAGGCGGTGGGCATCGTGGAGGCGGACGGGCCGGACGGGAAGCCTCTTGCCCTGGCTGTACTGGCGGCCTGTCACCCCGTGAACCTCCACAGCTCGGGCGGCTACACGCCGGACTTCCCCCACGAGCTGGAAGCACAGCTCCGAACGGCGTTGGGAACCGACCTCGACATCCTGTTCCTGCTCGGGGCCTGCGGGGATCTCCTGCCGGCCAACTTCAAGGCTCAGACCCCGAACCCCGAGGCGGCGGCGGAGACGGGACAGAAGCTGGCCGAGGCGGTGCTGGCCGCCCGTCCCGGCCTGTGCCCGGTCGCCGCCGGCCCGGTTCGCGCCGAGCGCTGGGACGTGAGCCTGGCTCTGGCCGAGCTGCCGTCCGACGCCGACCTCGAGGCCGAGGCCAGGACGCATCGGGACTGGCTCGCCGGACATCCGGACGGCGGACCCGCGGACTGGGAGACCTGCAAGCACGCCTCCCTTCTGGGCTGGGCGGAGGACGCCCTGGCCGCCCGGAAGGAGCTTCGGGTCGAGCGACAGCGGCCGGCCCCCATCCAGGGCCTGCGGCTGGGCGACCTCGCCCTGATCGGCGTGCCCGGCGAACTGTTCTGCGCCTACCCCGGGCAGGCGCGCAAGGCCGGCATCCTTCCTGTCAGCATGGTGGTGACCCAGGCCAACGGCAGCCTGGGCTACTTCCCGACGGCGGGCGCCTTCGAGCGCAACCGGTACGAGGCGGTGCACGCGCCGAAGCACCTCGGCACCTACCTGTACAAGCCGGACGTGGGCGACCGCATCCGCGACGGCATCCTCGACACCCTCCGCATCCTCCGCCATGGCGAGGCCAATCCGAAGAACCGCGCCCTGTGGCAGCGGGCCTGCGCCGTGGTCGTGGGCGGCGGGCAGGGACACAAGCGGCCCCAGCCCTATCTGGTGAAGGGCGGCCCCGCGTTCGCCGCCCGGGCCAGGGGGGCCAGGTTCTGGGATGTGGACGGACGGGAGTACACCGACTACCTGCTGGCCTACGGTCCCATCGTGCTCGGCCATGCCGATCCGGCGGTGAACGAGGCCATCCGGGCCCAGATCGTGGACGGCACCCTCTACACCGTGGAGCACCCCAGTTCCATCGAACTGGCCGAGGAGCTGTGCCGCCGCATCCCCTGCGCCGAGCGGGTGCTCTATTTCATCGGCGGCTCCTCGGCCACCCAGGGGGCGCTTCGCTGCGCCCGGACCCATACCGGGCGCGAGAAGATCGTCCGGTGCGGATACCATGGGTGGTTCGACTGGTGCTGGCCCGCGATGCCCGGGGTGCCGCGTCACGAGCGCGAGCTGATCCTCGACATCCCCTACAACGACCTCCCGGCCCTGGAGACAGTTCTCGAATCCCATCGGGGCGAGGTGGCGGGGGTGATCGTCGAGTCCGTCCAGGGCGACGGCCCCTCGCCGGGCTATTTCGACGGACTCCGCGACCTGGTCCATCGCCACGGCGCCTTGTTCATCCTCGACGAGGTCAAGACCGGCTTCCGGTTCGACCTGGGCGGGGCCCAGAGGCGCTTCGGGATCGACCCCGACCTCGCCGTGTTCGGAAAGGCCATGGCCAACGGGTATCCGGGGTCGGTGGTGGTGGGGCGCGAGCACATCCTGCGCGACCGCACCGACACCTACCTCGCCGCCACCTTCCATGCCGACGCCCTGTCCTGCGTGGCCGCGCTCACCGTGATCCGCGAGCTGGAGCGGCGCGACGGCATCGCCCACTTCGAGCGGATGGGCCGGCGGCTGATCGACGGCCTCAACCAGGTGTTCGAGGAGGCGAAGTTCCCGGCGGTGGTCGGGGGATTCCCGGCCATGCCGGTTATCGACGACACCCGGCCCGACCATCCCACCCGGCCTGTCCCGGCGGGATGGGAGGGCAAGGCGTTCCGGGAGTTCTGCGCGGCCATGCAGCGCCGGGGGCAGTACATCACCGGCCACGTCTGGTTCCTGTCCCTCGCCCACACCGAGTCGGTCATCGACGCCACCATCGCCACCGCCCGCGAGGCCATCCCCGAGGCGGTGGAGATCCTGAAGCCGTGGGGCGACCCCTGATCGGTGAGAGGTGGTCGGTGGGCAATAGGGACAGACCACCGCCAGCCCCGAAGCACTCCACACTCCCCCTTCGCCCGCTCCTGATCTACACTCCCCCCCATGCACCTTCTGATCTGGCTCGGGATCGCCATCTGTCTCTCGCAGTCGGCCATGTTCTCCGGCCTCAATCTGGCCGTGTTCCACCTCAGCCGCCTGCGCCTGGAGGCGGCGGCCAAGGGGGGCGACCGCGACGCGAAACGAGTGATGGCCCTGCGCAGGGACGCCAACTTCACCCTCACCACCATTCTCTGGGGCAACGTGGCCATCAACGTGCTGCTCACGCTTCTGGCGGACTCGGTGCTGGCCGGGGTAGGGGCGTTCCTGTTCTCGACCGTGGTCATCACGGTGGCCGGAGAGATCATGCCCCAGGCCTATTTCTCCCGAAGGGCTCTCCGCGTGGCCTCGGCGCTGACCCCGCTCATCCGGTTCTACCAGGTGCTTCTGTGGCCCCTGGCCTGGACCTCCGGGCGTCTGCTCGACGCCTGGATCGGGCCGGAGGGCATGCCCTGGTTCCGGGAGACCGAACTCAAGCAGGTGCTCCGCGAGCACGCCCTGAGCGCCGACAACGAGATCGGCCGCCTGGAGGCCACCGGCGCGGCGAACTTCCTGGCCCTCGACGACGTCCCGGTGGGCGAGGAGGGGGAGCCGCTCGACCCGAAGAGCGTGGTCGAGCTTCCGTTCCGCGACGGCACACCGGTGTTCCCCGCGTTCGAGCGGACGTCCGACGACCCGTTCCTGCGCCGCCTCGCCGCGTCGGGCCGCAAGTGGGTGGTGCTGGCCGACGAGAGCGGCCGCCCCCGTCGGGTCATCCGCGCGCCCTCGTTTCTCCGCCGGGCCCTGTTCGGAGGCGACGGGTTCGACCCGCAGGCCATGGGGCATGAGCCTCTGGTGGTCGAAACCCCTCAGGAGCCGCTGGGCCATGTGCTGAGCCGGCTCACGGTCCAGCCCGAACACCCCGAGGACGACGTGATCGACCGCGACATCATCCTGGTGTGGACGGACGAGAGGCGGCGGATCATCACCGGCTCCGACATCCTCGGCCGCCTGTTCCGCCGGATCGCCGTGCCCACCCGCGAGGATCCCCCGCCGCCGCCGCGCAGACGCCGGTCAAGGCGTTCGCGGTAGGCTCGGCAGGTGAGAAAGCCATTGGCCCGCACAAGCATATGAACGAATGGTCACGGACCCAGTAGTCCGCTGTTCCCGCCTTGCGGGACGGACCGCACATGGAACGAGCCAGCCTGGGCGGAATTGAAGCCATCGTCGAGCCTTCCTCCAGCCAGGCACAGGACATGCGCCCTCGTCCCGCCCTGCGGGAACAGCGAGGTACTGGCATGCATCCCGCATCCCGTATCACGAATCGCGTATCTCGCCATCGCCCCATCCGTCTCTCCCGTTATCCGGCCGGCCCAGCGTGCCAGCGGCCCTCACAGACCCCTGCCCACAGAACGCCAATTCTCCGGCCCTGCACGTGGCCGCCATTCTGGGTAGACGTACGAGGTGGATCGGGTACAGTCAGCTTTCCCGTGCCGGGGCGTAGCTCAGTCTGGCAGAGCGCAAGCTTTGGGAGCTTGAAGTCGCTGGTTCGAATCCAGTCGCCCCGACCATACTTCGCTCGCAGCGCAGCGGAGAGCGAAGTATGCCCTACGTAGCACGGCGGCACGCCGGGCGAAGTAGGGCCAGGGTGGTGGCACTCGCTGCGAGCTACGTATGGCAAGCCACCGTTGGGCCAAACCATGCACCATGTCTATCTGCTCAGAAGCCTTGCGGACCCCAAGCAGACCTACATCGGGCTGACCGATGACATGCGGGCGCGTCTCAAGAGCCACAACGAAGGCGCGAATTCCCATACGGCCAAGTACCGCCCATGGGAACTGGTCTGCTGCATTTCCTTCCAGTCCCGCGAACGTGCCGCCGAGTTCGAAAAATACCTCAAGGTGGGTTCCGGCCACGCCTTCGCTCATCGGCACCTGTGGTGAATGCCCATCACGCTGCCTCTCGCATAAGCCTCTGAATCAGAGGCGCGAACGCATCTGCGGGATGGTTCGCGACGGCCACGATGGGCGCAATGAGTTGGGGGTACGGTTCAAACGGGCGCCAGTCACCCCGACCCGCATTCAGCTCGCCGCGAAACGGATGCTGAGGATGCGGGCGCCGTACCAGAGGACGAGCACCACCAGCGCCGGGACATGATGCCCGGACGCGAGCAGGAGAAACGCCTGCCACGGCACGATGAGATGAACCAGCCGCCCCACCAGCATGGGCAGGGGGCCGGAGCGGGTGCGTCGGCATTCCATGGCGGCGGCGGCGGTCACGCAGGCCCCCACGGCGGTCAGGCCGGCGAAGGAGGCCATGTCCATGCGGGGGCCGAGTCCGGCCAGGATCAGGCCGGTCGCGGTGGCCATGGCCGCCGCCGGCGCGTAGCGGGCGGGCGCGGAAAGCGCGGCCGGGCCGCCCGTCTCGTGCCGGGCCAGCAGGGTGACCGCCGTGATGTAGAGCAGGGAGCCGCCCATGGCCAGGGCGAGGGGCGTGGGCACCATGAAATCCCATTCGGGGCGGGCGAACGCGGCCCCGAGGGCCAGATTGCCCGCCCGGCACACGCCCATCACCAGCGCGGGCAGATGCCCGGGCAGCCAGCGGCGGCCGTAGGTGTAGCCGAGAATCACGACCATCAGCCCGCCCGCCACCATGGCCGGGGCACGTCCCGCGCCAAGGGCGGAAGCCCAGGCCAGAAACGCCGCCCCCAGGCCCGCACCCAGCGCGGCCCGGCTGGAGATGCGGCCGGAGGGCAGGGGACGGTGGGGACGCTCCACCCGGTCCTCGGTCACGTCCGTGATGTCGTTGAGGATCAGCCCCAGCGCGTACAGGGCCAGGCTGCACGCGACGGCGGCGGCGATGCGCGAGGGGGCTGGCAGGGCCGAACCGAGCGAGACCAGCGCCATGCCCGCCAGCACATCGCCGGGCAAGGTGAACAGATTGGGCAGGCGCAGCAGTTCCAGCCAGGCCCGGAGCCGGGGCCAGAGGGGAGGGGAAGGGGACGGCGCGTCCACCCGGTCAGCCCAGGTTGCGCAGGGCGTCCCGGAGCTTGGCCGCCTTCTCGTAGTTCTCGTCCTTGATGGCGGAATCGAGTTCCGCCTTCAGCCGCTCCTCCGGAGAGACGGGCCTACGGCGGTCGATCTCCTGGATGAGGTCATTGAGAATGGCGATCTCCGAGCTGTTCTCGGCCTCCTCCATGTCCTCCTGCTCCATCCAGAACCCGTAGATGTCCTCGGCCCCCTGCCGGGCCAGGTCGCGGGCCTCCCTGAACTTCTCGGCCCGCAGAGCCTTCTCGGCCCGGGCCCGGGCGTTCATCATGCGCACGTACGGATAGAACTGAAGGAACTGCCAGGCATCCTCGTCGTCCTCGACCCGCTCGTCCACATACTCGATCAGCTCGAGGTTGTGCTGGGTGTCGCGGATGACTCCGTCGAAATGCTTGAGCGCGTAGAACGACAGGTAGCGGTAGTAGTACTGCACCGCCTCCTGCTGCAGGCCGGACAGGTCCGTGTCCGAGAGTTCGCCCGCCTCGGCCGAGAACGGGGCGGCCTTGGCCTCACGGTCCTTGAGCCTGGCCAGAAAGGTCTCGAACCGGCCCGCCTTCCGTCCGTCGGGGCGGCCGTCCAATTCCATCTGGAGCAGCCCCAGGTCCAGGCGGAGCTGTACCTTGGGCTTGCCGTCGAGACCCTTCACCCAGCGGGCGCTGATGGTTCCGGGGTCGTAGGTCCAGCCTTCCAGCAGGGCTCGAATGTCCTTGATCACGCCAATCCCCCGGTCATGGGCCTTCTCACGCCCGGACTATCCGATATCCCGGGGCGGGGGTCAAAAACAATGTCGCCCCGCCCCCGGCCGTGGTATCCTTCGCCCATGCAGCGCACCCCCCTCCACGCCGACCACCTCGCCCTCGGTGCCCGCATGGCCCCATTCGGGGGCTGGGAGATGCCCATCCAGTACGAGGGCATTCTCGCCGAACACCACCGCACCCGCACGGCGGCCAGCGTCTTCGACACCTGCCACATGGGCGAGTTCCGGTTCGAGGGCCCGACGGCGGAGGCCGATCTGACCCGCCTCCTCACCATGGATGTGGCCGGCCTCCGCGCGGGCCGCTGCCGCTATGGATACCTTCTGAACGAATCGGGAGGGGTGCTGGATGACCTCACCTGCTACCGGGCGGGGCCGGATGCTTTCATGGTGGTGGTCAACGCGGGCACCCGGGACGCGGACCGGAACTGGATCCGGGCCAGACTTTCGGCGGGTACGGTCTTCTCCGACGATTCGGACGCCCTGGGCAAGCTCGATGTCCAGGGACCGGCCGCCCGCGGAGTCACCGAGTCCGCGCTCGGGACCCCGGTTCCGAAGCTGCCCTTCTTCGGTTTCGCGGACCTGGAGACCCGCCACGGCCCGGTCCGGGTCAGCCGCACCGGCTACACCGGGGAGTTCGGGTACGAGCTGTACCTCGCCGCCGATGCGGTGGCGAACGTATGGAGGGAGCTGGTCGAGGCGGGGGCGGGGCCGGCCGGGCTGGGAGCCCGGGATACCCTCCGGCTGGAAATGGGGTATCCTCTGTACGGCCAAGACCTTGGCCCCGACCGGAATCCGGTGGCCGCCGCCCGCGGGATGTTTCTGCGCCCGGATGCGGATTTCGTGGGCGGGGCGACCGTCGAAACCGCGCGGACCCGGGGCGTGGACCGCTACCTGGCCGGGCTCCGGCTCACCGGACGCCGGGCTGCCCGGCCTGGCGACGAGGTGAAGGCGGACGGCGCGGTGGTCGGCGAGGTGACCAGCGGCTCGTTCGCCCCCAGCCTCGGCGTGGCCGTGGCTCTGGCCTATGTGGACGACGCGTTCACCCGCCCGGGACAGCGCCTCGCCGCCGGGGCCCGGAAGCCCGGGCTGGACGCCGAGGTCGTGGATCTGCCGTTCTATCGTGAAGGAACCGCTCGGAGGAAGGACCGATGAAGCTGACTGCCCGACTGTCCTCAATGACCCGGCCCCTGGCCGGCCTCGCCGCCGCCATCGGCCTGCTGCTGGCCCCGTCCTGCGCCACCGTCAACCCGGTCACCGGTCGCCGCGCCTACAACATCTACAGCCTGGACGACGACGTGAAGCTCGGCCAGGCCGTGCTCGAATCCAACAACGAGCAGCTCCGCGAGGCCGGGGTGCCCATCAACCAGGACGCCCAGACCCTGCGCAAGCTCGAGCACATGGTGGCTCGGATCGCGGCCGTCAGCGATCTCCCGGATCTGCCCTATACGGTGACCCTCTACCACACCAACCTCGTCAACGCGGCCGCCGCCCCCGGCGGGGCGATCATGGTGTTCGAGGGCCTCTGGCACCCCGAAGACGGGCTGGTCCGCGACGACGACGAGCTGGCCGCCGTGCTCGCCCACGAGGTGGCCCACATCACCTGCCGCCACACCACCGAGCGGCTGACCCAGGTCACGACCGCCGCCCTGCTGGCCGAGACGGCGGCGGCGGTGGCCACCTCGCGCAGCAACGAGGACTGGGCCCAGGGCATCCGGGCCGCCTTCGCCGTGGGGACCACCCTGTGGATCCCCGCCTACTCGCGCCGGGACGAGCGCGAGGCCGACCGGGTGGGCATGTTCTACATGGCCCGGGCCGGCTATCCGCCCCAGGCCATGGTCCGCATCTGGGAGCGGGCCAGCCAGCGGCCCGGCACCCCCCAGCGGGCCAGCATCTTCGCCACCCACCCCTCCAGCCGCGAGCGCCTCGACCACCTCCAGGCCCTCCTCCCCGAAGCCGAGCGGGTCTATCAGGAGAGCCGGGCCCGGGCGGAGGCGTCGGGGGTCAGTCCCAGCCACTGAACCGATGGGTTCGGCCAGTTGCTCTGAGCCGGCACCCCCATGCACGCCCGACAATTCCCGCTGCTCACCGCCACTGTCCTGGCCGGGCTGGGATTCATGGGAGCCATGGGGCCGCCCATCCTCGCCCCCCTGCGCGAATCCATCCAGGCCGAGGCGGGAATCTCGCGGGCCGCCCTGGGTCTGGGGTTCATGACCACCAATCTCCTTGGCTGCCTGCTGGGCCTTATCCTGAGCCGGTTCCTGCCCGCCTGGACCCGCGTGGCCTGGTTCCGCCTCGGCCTGGCCCTGGTCGCCCTCGGCCTAGGCGTCTTCCTTCTGCCGTTCGAAGGTCACGCCTGGGTATGGGCCCTTGCCGCTGGGTGGTTCGTCATCACCTGCGGAATGGCCATGACCGGCACCGCCAACGGGATGGTCTCGGACCTCTGGGACGCCTCGCCCCACATGGGGGTGATCCTGCTCCACGCCGTCAACGCCGGCGGCAAGGTGCTGGCCCCGCTGGCCGTCCTGCTCGTCGGGGTGTCGGTGGGCCGGTCCCTGGCCGGATTCGCGGCCGCCTTCCTGGTCCTGGCCGGGCTGTGCTGGGCCTGGCCCCGCGACGGAGTGCGGTTTCTCACCGACCACGAGCGATCCCGGCCGCCGTCCCTGTCCGGGCGGGGCCGGCTCTGGCTCTGGGTTTGCGGACTCCAGTTCGTGTTCATTGCCGGGGCCGAGGCGGGGGTGACCTCCATCCTGGGCAGCCTCATCGAGGTCCGCCGCGTCCCGCCGGGGTCGCTGGGCGCCCCGGTGTGGTCGGCGGTCACCGTACTCATCATGCTGTCCGGAATCCTGGCCGGACGGATCGTGTTCACCCTGCTCGCCGCCCGCTGGAGCGAGCGCCGGATCATCGCCTGGTGCCTGGCCGCCGGTCTGGCCGGGACCGTCCCCGCCGCCTTCGGCACCCGGGCCGTCGTCTACCTGCCCGGCCTGATCCTGCTCGGGGTGAGCTTCAGCGCCACCTGGCCGGCCTGGTTCGGCCTGCTCGCCAGGACCTGGCCCGCCGAAAGGACCTTCCTCTCCTTCGTGTCGTCGGTGGGCAACGCCTTGGGGGTGTCGCTGATGGTCGGCGTCTCCAGCCTGGTCGGCAACCGCCCCGACCGCCTGCCCTGGGCCCTCGCCGCCAGCGCCGCCGTCATGCTGCCCTTCGCCCTCTTCGCCCTCGCCACCCGGCGCCGCCTTGGGCCTGTGCGCTCCGGGCCAGGACCACGCCTCAGCGAACGCCCCGCCGCCGACGCCACCGGACCAGCATGACCAGCCCGCTCAGGGCGAGAACCACGCTCGAGGGTTCGGGAATCACCCCCACCGGTGGATCGGTCGGGGTGACCTCGGTGACGATCAGGTTGTAGAACCCGCTCGTGGTGTCGGCGAAGTCCAGACTCCACTCCAGGTTCCCCACCCCGAAATTGGCCAGGCTCAGCTCGCCCGTCCGGTCGCCGGTCCATTCGATGATCCGGTAGATCCCCTCGGAGATCCCCCGTTCCTCGATGAACACCAGGCCATCGGTGAAGTCCGCGTCCCCCGCGATGTCCAGGAGGGTGCGGTCATCGTAGCCGGCCCCCGTGTCGAAGAACTCGCCCAGGCCGAACTCCAGGATGCCCGGGGTGGCCAGATTCCCGGCGGTGGTGAACACGCGCGCGTCCCATAGGCCGAAGGTGCCCTCCACGGTCTGGACGGTGTCCACCCGGTCGAAGGTAGCGGCATTGCCCAGCCGCACCGTGGCGTCCGCGCCGATGGTCATGATGTTGTTGGCGGAATTTTCGAAGGTGAGGGTTCCCCCGTCCAGGACGTTCCAGGTGCCTGCGGTGAGCGTGGACGTGGCATTCTGAAGCACGGGGCGCTGCACCCGGAGCGAGCCCTGCCGGACCTCGAAGACGCCGGTGTTGTCCG
>PXDE01000022.1 GCA_003566475.1 PVC group bacterium
GAAGGTCGAGGGGAACAGGTCGAGGAGGTAGTCGCGCAGGCCCGGCGACGGATCCTGCCCCAGGGCATCGCGGAAGGCGCCGATGTGGCTCTGGGGGCTCCACAGCCTGCCCCGATCCGCCCGCAGGTGGCTGATGAGGCCCCACAGGATGGCCGCGTCGCCCTCGGGCCGGGAGGGCGTGATCTCCTCCAGCCGATCGGCGAAGGCGTCCGCCTCCCCGGTGTGGTCGTAGGAGCCGGCCAGGACGCGCCCCAGGTAGAAGGAGGGGGTTCCGTCCTCGCCGGTGAGCCCCTCCCAGAGGATGCGCCGGTCCTCCGGATGCGGGAGGGCCCGGCCGAGCAGAATGGGGGTGATGAAGTCGTGGAGGTCCGGAGGCGGGGTGCGGGCGCGGACCACCAGGGCCCGGGCCAGGCCCTCCATGCGGGGGGCGTCCCCGTTCCGGGGCGGGTAGCCCACGGCCGCCAGCGTCCAGGCGACCTCCTCGAGCTGATTGTGGGGCGGGGCGGCGGTCCCGTCCCCGGCCACGGCGTCGGCGAGAGCCCGCGCCCAACGCCGGGCTTCCTCCCGCCTTCCCGCGATGAGGTGGGTGTAGGCCAGGTAGTGCGAGAGCCGCCACGGGGGGAGACCCGCGTCCCCGGCGTCCCAGGCCTCGTCCAGTACCTCGCGCACGGCGCGGGCGCGGGGATCGGGGTTGCGGGTGCCGATCACCCGGCCGAGCCGGCCTAGCGTCTCCATGTCCTCCCCGGGCCAGTCCGGGTTGGCGTCCATCCAGTCCAGCACGAAGTCGGCGGCGACGAGGGGGTCGAGGTACTTCATGGGCCCGGCGGCCACCGCCCGCAGCTCGCGGATGGAGAGGTCGCGCAGCGCCCGCTCGTCGGGGGCGAGGGCCTCGCGGATGGCATGGGACCAGGCGGCGGCCTGGTCGGTGGAGAGCCGGGGGCCGAGCACGCGGCACACCCATTCGAGGTCGGCCCGGGGGAGCCGGGCCGGGTCGCGCATGACCCCGGCGTCGTACCAGGCCAGCACCCGCTCGCGCAGCTCCGCCCCGCCGGGCGTCTCGAGCGCCCGCATGAACTCGCGCTTGTCCTTGCCGGTGTAGGTCCGCCAGGCGTCGGACTCGCGGTGGAGGTCGAGGATATGGGGCACGGGATCCTCGCCCAGGGCCTCGAGGGTGAGGCGGAGCCGGTCCAGGGGCACGGCCAGGGGCGGGGGCTCGGCGACGTCGCCATCCCCGGGGGGAGCGGCCGCGCCCTCAGGGAAGGCCCGCAGCAGCTCGGCGACCATGCTCCGGCGACGCTCCGAGCCCAGGGCGGGCGCGATCCGGCGGAGCAGCGAGGGGGAGGGGGGCGGCCGGGCGGTCCAGGCCCCGGCCACCGCGTCGGCGACGGCCTCCGCCGGGGCGGAATCCCCGAGCCCCGCCCCGTCGGCCTCCCGCAGAACCCGTTCGAAGTCGCGGGCGGACCAGTGCGACCAGCGTCCGGGGTCGGCGGCGAGGTCGGCGAGCCGGGCGCGGGCGGCGGCGGGGTCGATCGACTCCAGGTCCGCCTGCCGGGCCCAGAAGGCTCCCGCGTCCGGCGAGGGGTCGTCGGGGCCGGCCACGATGGCGGCCAGGGCGGCGCGGGCCTCCGGGTCCAGCCGGTCGCCCAGCGCCCGGGCCAGGCGGCCGGGGTGGGGGGGCGCGACTCCCGCCTCCAGCCCCTGCCGGGCCAGCGCCCCCAGAGCCTCGGACAGGGGGCTTTCCCCTTCCGGGAGTCCGCCCGCCTTCTCCACCAGACCCAGGAGGTATCCCAGCTCGCGCCCCCGGTGATCCAGCCCCCCCAGCAGCCAGGGATCCGCGTCGAGCCACCGCTGGAAGACGGGCAGGAACCGGGCGGGGAACCCGTCGGGGAGCAGCCGGGCCCGCTGGTTGAGGGTGTCGAGCCAGCCGGCCCAGTCCCCGGGGGGCCGGGCGGGGGGATGGTCGAGGAAGGCGCGGACCTCGTCGGCCACGGCGTCCATGGCCTCGGAGTCGCGGTCGCGGCGGGCGGCGTCGAGGCGGGCCCGGAGCGCGGTGGGGTCGGCGGCCTCCTGTCCGAAGGAGGCGAACGGGACCAGCAGAACCATCACCGCGACAGCCCTACGAAGCCCCGGACTGGGCCCCGTAGTTTTCATGATGATCCACGACTACCCCCCCCCTCCCCTCTATGTCAAATGTTTTTCGCGAAGTGGGGGATTCGCTGGCGGAACCGCTCCGGCTAAGGTGAACCGTCCTGTGGCGGCGGCGGCGGAGCTGGGGGGAGGCGGCCCAGCGTGGTCTCCTCGAACGGGGCCGGGTCCGGCCGGGGGAGCGGGTGGCCGTCGGCGCGGCGGAAGGGGCGGAGGTCGAGGAGGATCTCGCTGCCCCGGAGGGGGCTGCCGGAGGGGTTGTACACGGAGAGATGGAAGGCGGGGCGGCGGCCGAGATCCACCGTGTAGGGCCGGGCGCCGGGGGAGGACTCGGTGAACGTGTGGTCCCAGGCCTCCCCGTCGGCCGGATCCGGCCCCCGGCCGTCGCGGCGGATGCGGACCCGCCACCGCCCCCCGTCGAACACCTCGAACCGGAACACGGGTCGGTTCACCCCGGGCCGGAGGTCGCGGTCCCCGGTGGCGAAGGGGGCGAGGTCGAACAGGACGTTGGCGTGCAGGCGCTCCGGCCCCCCGCGGTACCACTCGTACCGGATGAGATCCCCGGCCTCGAACTGCACCACCGAGAGGGTCTGCCCGGCGTAGGGGCTGATGTGATAGCTCCCGGCGTCGGCGGGGTCGGCGCCCTGCGGGTGGCGCACGGGGATGAACAGCACGACCCGGGGCCGTCCCGCCCAGTGGGCGAGGTCGGTGTCGTCCCCGTGGGTGAACCGCCAGCCGGCGTCCATGTAGCCCAGCATGATCTTGGCGTTGTGGGCGCCCGGCGTCCTCAGCTCCAGGCCGCGGAGCCGGACATCCCAGCCCACCTCGGGCCGCCGGTAGGTGAGGTTCGAGCGCTTCAGGGGCCCGCCCCCCTCCTGAAAGGTGAACCGCGCCCCCATCCCCCAGGGGTCGGCCGCCCGCGGTGGCATCCAGGCCAGACGCTCCCGCCCCCGGTCCTCGCTCCGCGCCCACAGCCAGCCGCCGGACACGGCCACCCGGTCCTCGAGCCGGTTCTCCCGAGGCGTCCGGGGCTCGGCGGCCCGAAGCCCCCCGGCCAGACCCAGGCAAAGAAGGAGCCTATGCCGCGCGTCCATGGCCCGGCATGCTACGGCGGCCCCAGGGCCGGGGCAAGGCGACGTTTACCATCCCCGCAGGGGCGCAAGCCACCCATTCACGGAATCATGGTGAACCCTCTCCGGCCTCCTCCGCCAATCTGCACCTCGCGTCCATCCCCTCCGCCGGAGGGGTGCCCGACCTGCCCCGAGCTGCGTCGAGGGAAGGGCGGGGTGGGTTGGGCGTTCATTCGCGGCTCAAGGTCGTCCGGGGGCAGAATCGCTCCGGCTGAGCAGGCCCGGCCGGTTTCAATGGCCGGATCCAGAGCAAAGTCACGAAGCCAGCCTGGCGTCCAGATCCGGAACCGCGTCGAGGAGGGTGCGGGTGTAGGGGTGTTCGGGAGCGACAAAGAGGCGGTCCGGGGGGCCGGCCTCGACGATGCGCCCCGCGTGCATCACCAGCACCCAGTCGCAGAGCGAGCGCACCACGGCCAGGTCGTGGGAGATGAACAGATAGGCCAGATCGCGACCCTCCAGAAGCTCTTTCATCAGCTTCAGCACCTGGGCCTGGACGCGCACATCGAGGGCGGAGACCGGTTCGTCGGC
>PXDE01000111.1 GCA_003566475.1 PVC group bacterium
CGACTTCGCGAGGACGCTACGTCGGACAAGTCGTGGGATGTGGGGCGGCTTTCCCGTGGCACGGGGGGGCCTCCCCCCGTGCCTCCTGAGATCAGTCGGGCGGCTCCGTAGGGTTCTCGGTGCCGACGGCCTGTCTTGGGGGAAGGGCACGGGGGCAGGCGCCCCGCGTGCCACGTCGGGACCATGTTGTTGGCGTGCAGGGGTTTGCGAGGAATATCGTCGGATGGTGTCTCAGAGCAGTCACGGCCGATGAGCCGGAGGCCTCAGCCGGATGAAGGGAGAGACGGCACGCTGGAGGAAACGGCTGGAAGCCGTTACTACGTGGCGCGTGCTCCAGTGCCGTAGCTACGGCTTCCAGCCGTGGCCCCAACGTGTCGCGCGAGCATGGTGTCTCAGAGCAGTGAGCGCCCCTGCTCCGTTGGGTTCAGCCGGATAAGGGCAAGGAGACGCCACGGCAGCACCCAACGCCCTGTAGCCTGCCGCGCCGTAGCCTGGCGAAGGCGGGCGGCCGCTCGACCGAGTCTTCGAGGGAGAGCGGCTTCCGTGCCGGGGACGCGGATCACCGCCGCATTGATCCCGCGCCCGATCCGGCCTAGGCTGTCCCCATGGATACCTTCCTGTCCGCCGGTCTCATTCTCTTCATCTTCGGTATGGTCATCTACCTGACCCGGGGGATGTGATGGCCTCGCCCGCCGACGAACTCCCGGTGGCCCTGCGCGGGCTTATCCCCACCCCCTCCGGGGTCGGGGTGTTCTTGGGCCATGCCGAGAAGGTGATCGCCATCTTCGTGGACCACAGCGTGGCCGCCGCCATCACCATGACCCTCCAGAAGGTCGAGAAGCCCCGGCCCCTTACCCACGACCTCATCGGGAACATCCTGGCCGGGCTGGGGGCCAAGGTCCGCAAGGTGGTCATCAACGACCTCAAGGACGACACCTTCTACGCCCGCATCCACCTGCTCCAGGAGAACGAGCTGGGGAAGAACTTCATCGAGATCGACGCCCGGCCCAGCGACAGCATCGCCATCGCCCTCCAGCTCCAGGCCCCGGTCTACGTCGTCCGCAAGGTCTGGGACGCCGCCACCGACATGTCCGAAGTCTTCGACCAGGCCCAGGCCCCGGATGACGATACGGAAGGGGAAGGGGAGGGCGAGGGCCCGGAAGCCGGGGCCTGACGGAGGCCGCCCGCGCATTTTTTGGTTTTCTAGGCGGCCCGGGTCTGGGACCATGGCCTATTCGTCATGACTCCGCCCAGCCTTCTCAACGGTACGTCGAGCCGCAGCGCTCCGGTCACCCACAAGATGCTTCAGGACTGGGCCGGCGCCCAGATCTACCAGGAGGGGCGGCAGCTCTACGAACGGGGGTATGTGGCGGAGGTCACGTACGAAGATCCCTTCCTTCGCGGCACGATCTCCCGGGGCGGGCGCGAGCTGGTGCTGGCGGTGCGGATCCTCCCCGACGGCTCGGCCGAGAACCAGTGCCCGTGCCGGGCCAGTCAGGACCGGGGCATCGTCTGCGCCCATGCCGTGGCCATCGGCTGCGCGGCCATCGCCCGGATGCACGATCCCGAGCGCGACCGCAAGGCGGCCGAGGAGGCGCGTCGAGCTCAGCGCCTGTCCCAGTACCGCGAGGAGGACTTCCTGCGCCGGGTGCCCGCCGGCACGCCGGGCAGCCGCACCGCCCGGCTGCGGATCGAGCTGGCCGCCGACTGGGCCGAGGCGCTCGCGGACGGCACGGTTCCGCTCCGGGTCGAGGTGACGACCCTGGACGGGAGGTGGGCTCCGGCCGACGCTCCGCGCGACCGGGCCTATGCCTTCCCGCCCGACGACGAGGCCCTCCTCTACGTGCTCGAGGACATCCAGGCCGGCCCGGTGCCCGGCCGCCTGGACCTTGGGCCCGACGATCTTCTCAACGTCCTCGATCTCTGCGTGAGGTCGGGCATCGGGATCGAGGGCGATCCCGATCCGGCCGTGGTCCGGACCGAGCCCATCCCCACCTCGCTGGCCGTCCGCATGGACATGGACACCGGTCAGCTCCGCCTGATCCTCCAGGCCGACCTTCCGCCCGAATCCCTGGGCCGGGCGCCCGTGTATGTGGTCGGCTCTCGCAGCGGCCGCGCCTACGCGGGGGGACGGTTCTATCCGCTCGACAAGGTGCTGCCCGGCCCGCTCCAGGAGGTGTACCGGCGGCCCCTGGTCATCGAGCGGCCTCGCGTGCCCGCCTTCCTGCGCCACGAAATGCCCGTGCTCGGCCAGCTCATCCGCCTCGAGACCGACCTGTCCGAGGACATGGTGGATCTGTCCCCCGCCCCGGCCCGGTTCCGGCTGGCCGTCCGGGGCAGCCCGGCCTCCCTGTCGGCCACCCTGTTCGCGGTGTACGGCCCGGACATCGTCCTGATCGCGGGCAAGCCCGATCCCGCCGGGCACTTCGCCCTTCCCGACCCCGACGACCTGCTGCGCTTTCTGGTCCGCGACCCCGCCGCCGAGAAGGCCGCGCTGCACCGGGTGTCGCTGGCCGGATTCGTGGGCACGGCCGGCGACGCCCTCGACTCGGTCGTGGGCACCCGCGAGGTGCTCAATGTCCTCGGCCGCGAGGTGCCCGCCCTGCGCCGGGAGGGCTGGCAGGTCGACCTCGAAGGCCGGGCCGAGACCCACATGGACAGCCTGGCCTTCGCCACCCCGGTGGTCGACATCGCCCCCTCGGGAAGCAATGGCGACTTCGACGTCGAGATCCGGTTCGAGGATCTGGGCGGGGCCACCCTTTCCCCGGCCGAGATCCAGCGGGCCATCCTGCGCGGGGAATCCTACCTCACCTCCGGAGGCCGGACGGTGCTGATCGACACCGGGGCCATCGAGTCGCTCCGGGAGGCGTTCGAGGACTGCGCGGCGGGGGAGGGCGGGCGCCCCGGGGCCTTCCGGCTCAACTCCGTGCACGCGGCTTACGTCAAGTCCTCGCTGGACGCGCTGGACGGGATCGACGTGGAGGCCTCGCCGGCCTGGCTCCAGGAGGCGGCCCGCCAGCACCGGGATCCCGCCCGCCTCGCCTCCGACCCCCTGCCTGCGCCGCCGCCCGGGGTCGTGCTGCGGCCCTACCAGCGCGAGGGCGTGGCCTGGCTGCGCTCGCTCGAGCAGCGGGGGTTCGCCGGGATCCTGGCCGACGAGATGGGCCTGGGCAAGACCCTCCAGACCCTGACCTGGCTCCGCATGCCCCGGGCGACCGAGACGGAGCGCGGAAAGCCGACCCTGGTCATCTGCCCCACCAGCCTGGTCGAGAACTGGGCCGACGAGGCGGCCAAGTTCGCCCCGGATCTCCGGGTGCTCATCCTCTCCGGGCCGGATCGGACCAAGCGGTTCGGGGACATTCCGCGCCACGATCTGGTGGTGACCTCCTACGCCCTGCTCCGCCGGGACGCCGACGCGCATGTGGCTCAGGACTACGCGGCGGCCATTCTCGACGAGGCCCAGCACATCAAGAACCGGTCCACCCAGAACGCCCTGGCCGCCAAGCGGCTGCGGGCCCGCTCGCGGCTGGTCCTCACCGGCACCCCGCTGGAGAACAGCGTGGCCGACCTGTGGTCGATCATGGATTTCCTGATGCCCGGCTATCTGGGGGCCTCGGGTCGGTTCCGCGAGCGCTACGAGCAGCCCATCGCCCAGGGCGGCCCCGAGGCCGAGGCGGCCCAGGCCCGGCTCCGCCGCAAGCTTCAGCCCTTCCTGCTCCGGCGGCTTAAGCGCGACGTGGCCAAGGACCTCCCGCCCAAGCTGCGGCGGGTGGCCTCGTGCACGCTCTCGCCCGACCAGGCCGCCGTCTACCGGCAGCTCGTGGAATCCTCCCGCCGCCGGCTCATCTCCATGGTGGCCGCCCAGGGCTTCCAGAAGTCGCGCATGGAGGTGCTCAAGACCCTCCTCCGCCTCCGCCAGGTCTGCTGCCATCTCGACCTGCTCAAGCTGCCCGACCTCCAGAGCCCCCGCCCTTCGGCCAAGCTCGAGCTGTGCTTCGAGCTGATCGACGAGGCCCTGGCCGGCGGGCACCGGCTGCTCGTGTTCAGCCAGTTCGTCTCCATGCTCCACATCCTGCGGCGCGAGCTGGAGGCCCGGGGCCTGCGCTACGCCTACCTCGACGGCTCCACCCAGGACCGCCTCCAGAAGGTGCGCGAGTTCAACCGCGACCGCGACATCCCGGTGTTCCTGATCAGCCTCAAGGCGGGCGGGACGGGCCTCAACCTCACCGGGGCGGACATGGTGATCCACTACGATCCCTGGTGGAACCCGGCCGTGGAGGACCAGGCCACCGACCGGGCCTACCGCATCGGGCAGAAGCGGCAGGTGTACAGCATCAAGCTCATCACCCGGGGCACGGTCGAGGAGAAGGTGCTGGCCATGCAGGAGAAGAAGCAGGCGGTGATCGACGCCACCCTCGCCCCCTCCGGCGACGCCGTCCTGCAGAGCCTGACCTGGGACGACGTGCAGGAGCTGCTGACCCTCTGAGCCGTTTGACCTGACCTAGGGCCGGTGGTAGCTATGGGCGTACTTTGTAGGAGTATCTTGTATGAGTGACGCGTTGGCCTTTGTGCGTCCTATCAGCAAGCGGGGACAGGTCGTGGTGCCCAAGGACATTCGGGACCATCTCGGGATCCGGGGAGAGGTGGTCTTCGAGGTCCACGGGGACCGGGTCGAGATCCGGCCCTCCGAGGGCCGGTTCCTGGAGCGGTTCCTCAGCCTGCCTCGCCAGCCCGTCAGTCCGGCCCCGTCGGAGCTGAAGGCGGCGATGGAGCAGAGGCATGGCGACCTACGTTGACGCCAACATCTTCCTCTACGCCGTCCTGTACGACGATGACCGGGCCCAGCACCTCCCTGCCTGCGGAGCCTCCGGCACACCCCCGATGCCGATGCCCATGTGAGGCCACGATCGTGGCCTCACATAGGTCTCGCGGATGACGGTGTGGCGCTACGATCGTGGCCTCACATGGGCCAGCCTGGGAATCGGCTCGCCGCCATGGCCGCACTCTGGTGTCCATGATCGTGAGAGGCAGAGTACAAGAGGATGCGAACGGGCCTGGCAAGGTGGGGTTCGGGGCGATCCGCAGGTTGGTCCCCGATGGTGCACGGGTATCTGAGTTCCTGTGGGATCAGGACTTCGTCACGGCAATGGCTGGGCTGCTAGGGTCGGCGTCCAAGGTCTGGACGAGCGCACCAAGGCCTGGCCGCTGTCCCGCAGAAGGTCTGGCACCCCCCCGCCTCATGGCGTATTGTTCACCCATGAAACTAACGAAGATCATCGTCGAGAAGCACACGGACGGATTCGTGGCCTACCCGGTCGGGCTGAAGGGAGTCGTGGTGGGTCAGGGCGACACCTACGAGGATGCCCTGCGGGACGTGCAGTCGGCCATCCGGTTCCACCTGGACACGTTCGGCCCAGAGGCGATGGAGAGCGACGAGCCCGTCTTGGACGCCTTTGTGGCGGAAGCGACCTTCTAGACCATGCCGAAATTCCCGGTGGATGCGCCCAAGGCCCGGGTGCTCCGGGCATTGGGCCACCTGGGCTTCTCGGTGGTGCGCGAGCGCGAGCACATCGCCCTGCGGCGCGAGAATTCGGACGGCACGATGACGCCGCTGACCATGCCCAACCATGCCACGATCAAGGGTTCCACGCTGCGGACGATCTGCCATCAGTCCGGCATCCACCGTGAGGACTTCCTTCGTGCCTACAACAAGGCGTAGGAGGAAGTTCCGGCATCGGGCGCGATGCGGGATTCGTGATGTGGGATGCGCGACTCGGGATACGGGATGCGGGATGCGGGCCAGTACCTCGCTGGCTACGACAGCGAGGGCGCGTGTGCGGAGCCTGGCTGGAGGAAGGCCAGGACGATGGCTCCTCGTCCTCCCAAGCAGGCCCGTTCCATGCTCGGTCCGCTGTCGTAGCCAGCGGACTACTGGGTCCGCGCCCGTTCAGTCGTATGCGTGTGCGGGCCAACGGCTTGCCCACGAGATCGCGGGAGTGTTTCGCAGAGCAGTGCAGGCAGATGAACCGTAGGGTTCAGCCGGGTGAAGGGTGAGACGGCTCGGACGATGCGTGGCCGTTTCATTGGAAATTGGGGATCCTACTTCGCGTCCCGCGAGGCGGGACTTCGTAGGCCAAGTCTGGTTTCATTGGGGGAGCGCCTGTCCGGCCGCCATTCGCTATCGCTATCGATTCTCGCGGCTCGGGTGGGGGCGGGTGAAAACCGCAGAATGTCGAATGTCGAGCGGCACGTGGGTCTTGTGCGGGGGTCAGTCGCCTGGTCGAGGGCGAGCCAAGGCGGTGTCGCACGGGGTGAGGTGGCCATGTGGCCTGATGGGCCGGGAGGTCTCGCGGTGGACGCCGGGCCTTGGTGGACCCATGCCACCGCAGTCCAAAGGCGGTGGCCCGCCCGGCGGACGCGTCCCCCATGGACTGCGGCGGGAAGGGAGGTCTGCCGACCGCCACGCCGCCTTGGATTCCGCCCGCCTTCGCCTGACTACGGCGCGACACGCCGGAGGCGGCGTCCGGACATGGATCGTGGGAATCCATGCGAGCAGTTCGTCCTCCTACACACTTGGGGCATTGCGCGGAACGGCGTCTCCGAGCCGTTTCGTCTCGGACTCTGTCGCTCATGATCGTGAGCCGCAGAGTTCGTGGCGGGGCGGTCGGGAGGGTGGGCTACGGGTGCCCGGGCGGGCCGAGGAGGCATTCGTAGGCCAGCTCGTCGGGGACGCCGGTGTCGGAGGGGCCGGCGCAGGCGAGGCCGAGGCGGGTGAGGATGCGGATGGAGGGGACGTTGGCCCGGTCCACCACCGCGCACAGCCGGCGGACCCCCCGGGCCCGCAGCGCCTCCTTGAACCCGAGCATGGCCTCGGATGCCAGACCCTGGCCCTGGTGGTCGGGATGGACATGAAACCCCAGGGTCACCGCCAGCTCGCCGGAGGCCGCCCGATGGGGACGGTAGCTGATCAGCCCCGCCACCGGCCCGGCGGGCCGAAGGGCTATGGCCAGCTCGTTCCATTCGTCCCGCGTGAACGGGGCCAGCTCCAGCGCGTGCCGGAAGTCGGCCTTGGCGACCTCCGGGGGCCGGGGGAACTCCTCGTCGAACCGGCCCATGGCGGGATGGCCGACGATGGCGAGGTAGGCCTCACGGTCGGCGGGTTGGAAGGGGCGCAGGATGAGTCGGGCGGTTTCCGCCACCACGGTGGACATGGGGGATGTCTCCTCAGGAAGGAGGCAGCGTGCCCGATTCCGCAGCCGAGCGCAATGGGACGGAGAAGGGGTCCGGCTGTAATCTTTGCAGTCCCGTAGGACACCTCATACGAGGCATGACCTAACGGCCAGGACTGCAAAGATTACAGCCTGACCCCTTCCGTGCCTGGCCGGACCCCGATTCCCGCTTGACCCGAAGGCCGCCTTGGGCGCACAATCCGCCCTTTATTTTCTTCATCCCTTTGCGAACCAGAAGGTTCCGGCATGTTCAGTAAAATCCTGGGGGTTTTCTCCAGCGACATCGGCATCGACCTCGGCACCGCCAACACCCTGGTGTATGTGCGCGACCGGGGCATCGTGCTGCGGGAACCTTCGGTGGTGGCCATCCAGGAGGGGAGCCAGCGTGTGCTCGCCGTCGGGGAGGAGGCCAAGCGCATGCTGGGCCGCACCCCCGGCACCATCCGGGCCATCCGGCCCCTCAAGCACGGGGTGATCGCCGATTTCGAGATCACCGAGAGCATGCTCCGCTACTTCATCCAGCGGGTGCACAACCGGCGGACCATGGTCCGGCCGCGGGTGATCATCGCGGTGCCGAGCGGAATCACGGAAGTGGAGAAGCGCGCGGTGAAGGACTCGGCCCTTCATGCGGGCGCGCGCGAAGTGTATTTGATCGAGGAGCCTATGGCGGCGGCGATCGGGGTCGGTCTACCGGTCCAGGAGCCCGCCGGCAACATGATCGTGGATATCGGGGGCGGCACCACCGAGGTGGCGCTGATCTCCCTGGCGGGCATCGTGTTCAGCCGCAGCGTGCGCGTGGGCGGGGACGAGATGGATGAGGCCATCGTCCAGCACATGAAGCGGCTGTACAACCTGATGATCGGCGACCGCACGGCGGAGGAGATCAAGATCGCCCTGGGGTCGGCCTATGCCCTGGCCGAGGAGACGTCGATGGAAGTCAAGGGCCGGGACCTGGTCGCCGGGCTGCCCAAGACGCTGACCATCACCTCCGAGGAGATCCGCGAAGCTTTGCAGGAGCCGATCACCAGCATCGTGGAGGCGGTTCGGGTCACCCTGGAGCGGTGTCCGCCCGAGCTGTCGGCCGATCTGGTGGATCGGGGCATGGTCATGGCGGGAGGCGGGTCGCTGCTGCGCGGCCTGGACCGTCTGATCGCCGAACAGACCGGGCTGCCCGTGCATCTGGCCGACGACCCGCTGAGCGCGGTGGCCGAAGGCACGGGCGTGGTGCTCGACGAGCTGAACTTCCTGCGCAAGGTGGCCGACCAGGAGCGGGGCCGCTAGCCCCGGCCCCGTCCGTCCCGCCCGGGCTCCCCCAACCCCGCCGGCTCCTCCGGGAGGCGGCGGCCAACCGGACCCTCCGCCCTTGCGGTGAGGGGGTCCGCAGGGGAAACGTTTTGGCGTGAGTCGCAGAGGACTGATTCTGAGCCTGGCCCTGCTGGCCATGGCGGTGGCCGCCCACCGGTGGCCGAGGGCCGCGGACGATCCCGCCCGGGGTCTGGCCCGGGAGGCGGTGGCCCCCGCCCAGCGGACGGGGACGTCGGTTCTGGGCCGGCTGGGCCGGATCTGGGACGACCTCCGCCGGATGGGCGAGCTGCCGGCGGAGAACCAGGCCCTGTTCGAGGAGCTCACCCGGCTGCGCATGCGGGTGGCCGACCTCGAGGCCCTGGAGGATGAGAACCTCGCCCTCCGCGGCCGCCTCGGCTTCGTCCGGCGCTCGGCCCACCGTCTGATCGCCGCCGAAGTCATCGGGCGGGAGCCCTCCGGGTGGTGGCAGGCCATCCGCCTGGCCAAGGGGAGCGCGGACGGCGTCGCGCCGGGCCAGGCCGTGGTCACCCCGGAGGGCCTGGTCGGCCGGGTGGTGCGGACCACCCCGCGCACCGCCGACGTGCTGCTGATCTCCGACCCCAGCTCCCGGGTGGCGGTGACCATCGAGCGGACGGCCACCTTCGGCCTGCTCGAGGGCACCGGCCCCTCCGACCGCTCCGAGGCCCTGTGCCGCATGACCCTGATGGACAAGCTGGCCCCGGTCCGGGAGGGCGATGTGGTCCTGACCTCCGGGCTGGGCGGGGTGTTTCCCAAAGGCCTGCGGGTGGGACGGGTGGTTTCGGTCGAGGTGGACCGCGGGGGGCTGCATCAGTCCGCGCAGGTGCTGTCGCTGGCCGACGTGGCCTCGCTGCACTACGTGTTCGTGGTGCAGCGCCTGGCCGAGGACATGGCGTCGGAGGATCTCGGTCCGGCCGAAGCGGAGGGGGCGCCATGACCGCGCTCCGCGCCGCCCTGCTCCTGATCCTCGCCGCCTGGGTGCAGGCCGCGCTGCCGCCCGTGGGCGGCGGAGGCGGCGTGGCCATCCCGGTCCTGCTCGGCCTGGCCCTGCACTACGCCCTGATCGCCGACGCCCGGACCAGCCAGGTGGTGAGCGTGGCGGCCGCGCTGATCTTCGACGCCCTGGGGTTCCTGCCGCTGGGGATTTCGGTGATCGGATTCCTGCTGGTGGCCGAGTTCTGGCGCGGGGTCCGGGATCTGCTGTTCGTGAACCATGCGGTGACCCATGTCCTGCTGGGCGCGGCCAGCGCGGCGATGGTGGAGGGGATCACCGGCCTGCTCCTGCATGTGGGAGGCTATCGGACGGTGCCTCCGGGGCTGTGGGCGGTGCGGGTGACGTCGGCGGCGCTGACCGGGGCGCTGGCCTCGCCGGTGGTCCTGGGCGTGCTGGGCCGGGTGCGGCGGCCGGCCCGGCCGGGCTGGAGGGCGGCCTAGATGCTCGAAGCCTTCCGCCTCCGCAACGATCCGGTGCAGTCCGAGCGCTTCCGCGTGCGGGTGGTGGCCCTGTCCTGCGTGGCCGGGCTGGCCCTCCTGGGCGGTCGCTTCTGGCACTTGCAGGTGACGCGGACCCTGGTCTACCAGGAGCGCTTCGAGCAGCAGAGCATGCGCCGGGTGCGGATTCCCGGGGCCCGGGGCCTGATCCTGGCCCGGGACGGCACCCGGCTCGCCGACAACGAGCCGGCGGTGTCGCTCGCCCTGTATCTGGAGGAGCTGCGGGTGCCCGGGGCCTTTGTCCGCACCCGCACCCGGGTGCTCGAACTGCTCGACCTCATCGAACCGGTGCTGGGGCGGCCGCCGGTGATCGGGGCCGCCGATATCGACCGGCACCGCCTGCGCGAGCTGCCCATCCCGCTGGTGGCGTGGCCGGATCTCACCCCGGACGAGATGGCGCGGGTGGCCGAGCGGGTGGGCCCGGTGCCCGGGCTTGATTTTCTGATCGAGCCGCGCCGGGTCTATCCCCACGGATCCATGGCCGCCCACCTGCTGGGGTATGTGGGCCGCCTGGATCCGGCCCAGTTCCCCGAGGAGGACCGGTTCCATTTCCTCTACCATCCCGACACGGTGGGCCGGACCGGGCTGGAGCAGTCTCAGGACGCCCGGCTCCGGGGCGAGGCCGGGGGGCGGCTGGTCCGGGTGGATGTGGCCGGATTCCGCCACGACGAGATCGCGGTGCGCGAACCCGTCCCCGGCTGGGACATCCAGGTGGCCCTGGATCCCCGTCTGCAGGCGGCGGCGGAAGCAGCGATGGAAGGCGAGTCCGGCGCGGTGGTGGTGGTGGATCCCCGCAACGGGGACGTGCTGGCCATGGCCAGCTACCCGGCCTTTGATCCCAACGAGTTCATCCCCGCCATCTCGGCCGAGCGGTTCCGGGCGCTGCAGGGACATCCCGGGCACCCGTTCGTCAACCGGGCCATCGCCGGGCGGTATCCGCCGGGCAGCGTGTTCAAGCCGGTGGTGGCGCTGGCCGCGCTCGAGGACGGATCGCTCAGCCGTCACGCCCGGCAGGTCTGCGGCGGATCGCTGACCCTGGGCAACCAGACTTTCCGCTGCTGGCTGCACCGGGGCCACGGGGATCTGGATGTGGTGGAGTCGCTGCGCACCTCCTGCAACGTCTTCTACTACCGGCAGGGTCTGCAGACCGGCCCCGCTCCCATCCGGGCCATGTCGGCCCGGCTGGGGCTGGGCGCCGCCTCCGGGATCGACCTGTCCGGGGAGTCGGCCGGGCTCATCCCCTCGCCGTTCCGGTGGAGCGACGGCGACACCGCCAACCTGGTGATCGGGCAGGGGGCGCTGCTGGTCACCCCCTTGCAGATGGCCATGGCCTCGGCGGCGGTGGCCAATGGCGGCACCCTGTTCCGTCCGCGTCTGGTCACCGGGGTGCGGCCGCCGGGGGCCGACCGCTTCGAGCCGGTGCCCCCGGAGGTGGCGCGGAGGGCGGAGATCCCGGCGGCCGCGCTGGACGCGGTGCGCGAGGGCATGCGGCAGTCGGTGATGCATCCCGGCGGCACCGGGCGCAACGCGGCCGTCCCCGGGCTGGAGGTCGCGGGCAAGACCGGGACCGCCCAGTTCGGGCCGCGCGAGGAGGGCCGGACGCGGGGATGGATGATCGCCTACGCCCCGCTCGACGCGCCCCGGATCGCCCTCGCCCTGGTCGTGGACGACGCGGTGTCGGGCGGCGTCTCGGCCGCGCCCCGGATCCGCCGTATCCTCGAGACCGCCTTCGCCCCCGGGGGCGGGGAGGTTCTGCCATGAAAGGCCGAGCCCTCGCCCTCCTCCTCCGCCGCGCCGACTGGATCACCTTCGGGGCCATGCTCGCCCTGGTCGGGCTGGGGCTCCTGTTCATCTTCAGCTCCACCCATCAGGCGGGCGGCTCCGCCCTCCAGGGGCTGGTCCGGCGCCAGCTCGTGTTCGCGGGCGTGGGGATGGCCGTCTACGCCGGGGTGGCCATGGCCGACTACCACCGGTTCGGCACCTGGTCGGGCGCGCTCTACGCCGCCGCCCTGGCCGCCCTGGCCCTGGTCTTCGCGGTGGGCACGCGCCGGTTCGGCGCCCTGCGCTGGATCGAGGTGGGCCCGGTCACCGTCCAGCCGTCGGAGGCGGTCAAGCTGGGCCTGGTCCTGGTGGTGAGCCGGATCCTGGCCCGGCCCGCCCGGCTGCTGCGGGAGGTCCGCTGGACCGC
Organism: PVC group bacterium; assembly: GCA_003566475.1. Taxonomy (GTDB): domain Bacteria; phylum Verrucomicrobiota; class Kiritimatiellia; order SS1-B-03-39; family PXDE01; genus PXDE01. Next base: position 12,232 of record PXDE01000111.1, read on the forward strand.
GTTCGCCCTCGCCCTGACCGCGCTGCCGTTCTGGCTCATCTTCCGCCAGCCCGATCTGGGCACGGCGGCGGTGCTCCTCCCCGTCACTCTGGGCCTGCTCTATGCGGCCGGGGTGCCGCTGCGGGTGCTGGTGGCGCTGGGGGTGATCGGCCTGCTCCTGCTCCCCCTGGGCTGGTTCGTGCTCGGCGACTACCAGCGGCAGCGGCTGCTCGTGTATTTCCAGCCCGACATCGACCCCCTGGGCGCGGGCTGGAACAAGCGCCAGTCCGAGATCGCGGTGGGCGCGGGCGGACTGTGGGGCAAGGGCGTGCTCCGGGGCACCCAGAACCTGCTCGGGTTCCTCCCCAGCACGGTGGCCCCCACCGACTTCATCTTCTCCGTGCTCGCCGAGGAGGTCGGGTTCGTGGGCTGCGCCCTCGTCCTCGTCCTCTACGCCATCGTGCTGCTCGGCGTGTTCCGGGCCGCCCTCCAGGCCCCGGACAAGCTCGGCCGCCTCTTCTGCGTGGGGGTGGGCATCCTCCTCTTCTTCCACGCGTTCGTGAACATGGGCATGACGGTGGGCCTGATGCCGGTCACCGGCCTCCCCCTGCCGCTGCTCAGCTACGGAGGATCGTTTCTGGTGAGCACCCTGGCCGGTCTCGGCCTGGTGCAGAGCGTGTATCTGCGACGACGACCTAGAGAATAACAGGAGCTTCTCATGCGCAAGATGTTGGACCGGTTCATCCGGAAGTCGGAGTTCAAGAAGGAGATCATCATCAATCACGAGACCGCGGAGACGCGGGTGGCCGTGCTCGACGAGGGCCGGCTGGTGGACTTCTTCATCGAGCGCAACCACGAGGAGAACATCGTGGGCTGCGTGTTCAAGGGGGTGATCCAGAACCTCGAGGACGGCCTCCAGGCCGCGTTCGTGGACATCGGGCAGAAGAAGAACGCCTTTATCCACTACTGGGACATGGTGCCCGAGGACGCGGCCCGGCTGGAGTCGGAGGAGGGCGTGACCTCCGACCGGCGCAAGCGCCCGAAGGTATCCAAGGAGGACATCCACAAGCGGTTCCCGGTGGGATCAGAGATCGTGGTGCAGGTGGTGAAGGGGGCCATCGGGACCAAGGGGCCGAGGGTCACCGCCAGCATCAGCATCCCCGGGCGCTATCTGGTGATGATGCCGGGCAGCGGGCTCAAGGGGGTGTCGCGCAAGATCGACGACGCGAGGGAGCGCCAGCGGCTGAAGCGGGTGCTGGCCCGGCTCCCGGTGCCGCCGGGCAATGGCCTCATCGTGCGCACGGTGGCGGCGGGGGCCCGCAAGACCGCCTTCGTGCGCGACATGCGGGCGCTCACCATGGTCTGGGAGGAGATCGAGCGGCGGCGGACCGAGGAGAAGGCGCCCTGCCGTCTCTACCAGGAGCCGGGGCTAAGCGACCGCGTGGTCCGCGACAGCCTCACCGAGGAGGTGGACCGGATCGTCATCGACGCCCGCGAGGAGTACGAGCGCATCCGGGGCGGGCTCCAGAGGATCGCCCGGGCCAACCGCAACCGCCTGGTGCTCTACGACGGCGGCAAGCCGGTGTTCGAGCACTTCGGGGTCGAGCGCCAGCTCGAGAACGCCCTCCGCCGCAAGGTCTGGCTCTCGTCCGGCGGCTACCTCGTGTTCGACGAGACCGAGGCCATGATCGCCATCGACATCAACACCGGCCGCCACAAGGGCGGGACCACCCAGGAGGAGTCCATCGTGCAGGTGAACCTCGAGGCGGCCGACGAGATCGCCCGCCAGCTCCGCCTGCGCAACGTGGGCGGCCTGGTGGTGATCGACTTCATCGACATGAAGCAGCGCAAGCACCAGAACCAGGTCTACCGCCGCCTCAAGGACGCCCTCAAGCACGACCGGGCCCGCACCAACGTCCTGCCCATCTCCGCCCTGGGGCTGGTCGAGATGACCCGCCAGCGCATGGACGAGAGCGTGCGGGCGGCCACCTACACCGAATGCCCCTACTGCAAGGGCCGGGGCATGGTGAAGTCGCCCCTGTCCATGAGCCTGGCCGTGCAGCGCAAGGTGTCCAGCGTGCTCCACCATCTCAACGGCGGGGCGAAGCTGAAGGTGGCCGTGCATCCGGCCGTGCTCCAGCGCATGCGGGCCGAGGACGAGCAGGACCTGGTCGCCCTCGAGCGCAAGCACGCCTCCCGGGTCACCTTCGCGGGCAGCGCCCACCACATGGAGGAGTTCACCATCGAACAGACCGACACCCACGAGGTGCTCTTCACCACCCGCAACGAGCAGACGGAGGGAGGCTGACATGGCCTGGCGCATCGACGAGCACGTGGTCCGGGGCGAGATCTCGAACGAGGAGAAGGGCAAGGTCACGGGCCTTCTGTGGTTCCACGGCCTCGAGGAACCCGTCCGCCTGGAGCTGGAGGGCAATGCCGCGCCCGATCTGGCCGGATGCCGGCTGACCTTCGAGAACCTCGGCGAGACCTTCGCCCCCCGTTCCGACATCACCCTCGGCCCGGTGATCCGGGGCGCGGCGGGGGAGCTGACCGCCGCCCGCAAGGTCCGCGAGTTCGAGCTGCCGCTCGAGGTGTCGCTGGCCATGAAGCGCCGGGGCGAGGAGGCCCCGGAGTTCAAGGCCAACTGCCTGTACCTGGAATGGTTCGGGCCGGCCGGCGGACGGGTGGTGCTGGAGAGCGTGCGCTACCGGCTCACCGTGTCGCCTCCGGTCTGGCGGATGACCGAGGCCGAGGACCAGGCGCGGCGGCATCAGGCGGCGGGGGCGCTGGACCGGTTCCTGAAGCAGTTCGACGAGGCCGCCGACCGCCATGGCCGGGGGCTCGATCCCGAGGAGGATTGGGATGAGCACCAGTACGAGCGGTTCCTGCGCCAGGGGGACGCCCGGACCGACAAGTTCGGCGAGCTGATGGATCTCTACCAGAACGATCCCGACAGGGACCGCAAGATCGACGAGGCCATGGGCTGGAACCGCGAGCCCGCCTATGACATCCCCTGGGAGGACATCGAAGCGGACATGGAGGACGACAAGGAGCCCGAGCCGGACCCCGCCACCGAGGGCAAGGACTGGATCCGGACCGACGATGGCGACATCCGGCATCCCGTCCAGCATCGGGCCCACGAGCGGGCCCACGCCTTCTGGCTGGCCCTCAAGGAGATGGGCCTCGAGCGGTCGGAGGACGACGAACTTCAGAAGCTGGTGTTCGAAACCCGGATGGTCGGGGTCAAGCTGGCCGGGGCCCTCAACCACCTGTGGAGCGACACCCACCTGGATCCCGCGTTCACCGTGGCCTGGACCAAGCGGGGCCTGGGATTCCTGCACAAGGCTCAGGCCACCCTGGAGACCGTGGCCGGCAAGGGCCTGCTGCCCGACGACCTCGTGGCCCGCACCCGCGCCGATCTGCTGGCCACCCGCGAGGAGATCTTGGCCGTGATGGACGACCTGCGGGGCCGGAAGGGGCGGTGAGGCCGGCCCCGCACACGCTCCGGGTGGTCTTCCTGGGAACCTCCGAGGTCGCGCGGCCCGCCCTGGACGCCCTGGCCGGGCATCCGGAGATCGCGGTGAGCCTGGTGGTGACCCAGCCCGACCGGCCGGGAGGGCGGGGCATGAAGCTTCACCCGTCGCCGGTCAGGGTCCGGGCGGGCGAGCTGGGCCTGCCCGTGCTGGCCCCCGAATCGGTGCGCGACTCCGAACCGCTGGAGGCCATCGCCGCCGTCCATCCCGATCTGCTCGCCGTGGCCGCCTACGGCCAGTTCCTGCCCGGACGCCTGCTCAAGATTCCCAGGCTGGCCTCCATCAACCTCCATCCGTCACTGCTGCCCCGGTATCGGGGGGCGGCCCCGGTGCCCTGGGCCATCCTGAACGGCGACACCGAGACCGGCGTGAC
>PXDE01000451.1 GCA_003566475.1 PVC group bacterium
GCCTGCCCCCGTGCCCTGCCCCCAAAAGGAGACGTCGGCCCCGGGAGAAATCCCGTGCCATCCTAGGGATCCCGGAGGCCCGGGGGGAGGCCCCCCCGGGCCACGGGAAGGCCACATCCCACATCCCACGACTTGTCCGACGTAGCGTCCTCGCGAAGTCGGATCGCACATCCCACATCGCGCCAGCCGTCTCTCCCCTCATCCGGCTGAGCCCAACGTGCCAGCGGCGGTAACTGACCACGGACTCCTGCCTCCTGACCACTCCCCTCCCCCGGCTTGCCAACGCCCCTTCACCGGCGCATCCTGTCCGCATGTGCCTGGCCATTCCCGGAGAGATCATCGAGGTGCGCGAGGGCGACGACCTGGACCGGACGGGACGCGTCCGGTTCGGCGGGATCGTCAAGGAGGTCAACCTGGCCTTCGTCCCCGACGCGAAGGTGGGCGACTACGCCCTGGTCCATGTGGGCGTGGCCATCTCGACCATCGATCCCGAGGAGGCCCGGCAGGTGTTCCGATACCTCGAGCAAATGGACGAGCTGGCCGAGATCGACGCCCCTCCGGCCTGATCAGAGGTCGAACCTCGCCTGGAGCCGGGCCGCCAGGCGGTCGGCCAGGACGGCGAAGCCGAGGCGCGGAAGCACATCGTTCACCCGACGTCGCCCTCCGGAAGGCCGATCCGGCGGGCGGCGGCCCCGAGCGGACCATCCGACGTGTGGAGAGGACACCGGTATCGGTCCGCGAGTTCAAGGTAGGCGGCATCATACGCAGAAAGGCCATGCGCCTCCGCGAGTTGCTGGATCCGATGGTGAGCCAGGGCATCGGGCGCATCCCGCAGCTCGAACGGCACGGCGGAGATCATCGCCACCGCCTCCTCCTTGGCCCGAGGGGTCAGGCGACCGCGCTTTGCCGCCGTCAGGAGCAGGTTGGCCATTTCGTAGCTCCAGAGCTGAGGGGCCAGGAGCTGGATGCGCCCTGCCAGCGCCTCCGCCAGCACCGACTCCGCCTTGGCCGACGTCTCATCCGGCAGCACCCAGGCCCCGCAGAACGAGGCGTCCACCACCGCCCTCACCGACGACGGCCCTCATCAATGAGTTCCCGAATGGTCTCGGGCCCCGGCCGCGCCGAAGCCCGAAGGGCGCGGAACCGCCTGATGAGCCCCTCCGCATCCGATGCGACCGAGCTAGGGACAGGCCCCAGCACTGCGGCGGGCTTGCCCCGCCGGGTGATCACGATCCGCTCGCCCCTCGAGGCCCGCTCCAGCAAGGCCGATAGCCGGTTCTTGGCCTCAAAACTCCCGATGTGCTCCGCATTCATCTAGCCAATATAGCTAGCTGTTTGGCTGGATTCAACCCGAACCGAACGGTTAGGGACAGGTCTTCTCGGACGCAACCCTTTAAGGGTAGTAGGATCATCGTGCCGGGACACCCAGGGTAGCTCGTACCTCGCAACCCTGGGCTGGGGTTATGTAGCCCCTTTGGGGCATCCGGGTTCCCTCATGGCCATTTTCGGATCCGCTTAGGTTGACGCGAATGGGCTGGGCGGGACGATCAGCCGCACGGAGGGGAAGCAGGTCTGGAACCGTGCCACATCCGCCGTGGCCACCGGCCATCTCATGATCTCGGCATGGGCGCCTATGAAGAAATCCGGTAGCGGCATCCGGGGAGCGTCCAATCCGGATTCGGCCTTTCGGCGACGACGGTATTCGGCATAGGCCTTGCCGCACACGGGTCCGGCGGCGGCCGGCACATCGAGAACCGACACGCCCCAGCCCCGGATTCGATCCACGATGGTCTCCGGGGCCGCGTCCCCGGCCGCCAGCTCGGCCAGGACCGCGGCATTGACGCCGGCTCCTCCGGACGAGACCTCGTCGGCGATGACCTTCCGAGCCCACGAACAGAATGGCGACGCAGGTTCCGAGGCGTAGATCAGGACGTTGGTATCGAGCAGGACCACGTCAGGGCTCACGGGTCAGCTTGCGCAATTCCTCCCAAGGCATCGTCGGGGTCAGCGGTGAAATCCGGACCCGGCGGAGGCATTCCTCCCGGCTCGGGTGTTCCGTCCCGGCCTTCGGCTTCTGCAGGCGGACGAGGAGCAGTCGCCCCCCTCCCCTATCCTCGACGTCAAAGACATCCCCCGCTTCCGCGGAGGGAAGGACCACCCTTCGCTTGGAGTCTGCACGCACAATGGTCATGGTGGGATCATCCCACTTCAAGGCCCTGACGTCAAGGGACGGACCTTTGGATGGGGACAGGTCTGATCAGCCGGACCTCGGGTAGGGACAGGTCTTCTGTTCCCGTATAGGGACAGGTCTGGTCCGAGCTGGGGACAGGTCTTCCCTCCCCGCAGGTTGCGCCCGGCCACGACGGCCGCTAGGGTGGTTCCCATGGCGGATCGGGAATACTGGGAGCGGCGCCGGCAGCTACGGGCGGACCAGATTCTGCTCGAGGCGGTGCGCACCCCCGCCGGGTGGCGCATCCTGGGGGCGAATGCCGCCGCGTTGGTCCTGTACCTTCTTTCTTCCTGGGAGATCGGGGAGGTGCTGGTGGCCTTCTGGGTCGAGGCGGCGCTGGTGGCCACGGTGTTCGGGGTCTGTGTCGCCCTCGCCCGGGTATCCGGGCCCACGTTGCTCCATCGGATCGCGCGCGTCGTCCTGTGGATGATCCTGGCCGGCGGCTTTCTGGCCCTAACCGGGCTGGCTGTGTCCTGGGCCCTGGGCGGGGGCGAGCTTCCCGACGGCCGCCCGACGTTCCTGCCCCCCTTCCACCTCCTGGGACCGGCGCCCTGGATGATCGCCGGCTGGATCGTCGTCCGCTCGGTCCCGTCCTTCGCCAAGGTGATCGCCCGAGGCCGGTTCGAGTGGGGCATCGGGCTGGCCGCCTCCCAGTTCTTCGTGATCTATCTCCCCGTGCTGGCCGGCGCCGCCGGGATCATCGTCTTCACCGACGGCGCCTACCCCAGGCTCATGCCCGTCGCCTTCCTCGCCCTCCTGACCTACTTCGAACTGGTGATGGAGCTGAAGCTCCTCCCGCTACTGGACCGGGATCATCCGACGTCGGCCTAACCCCTATCCCCCCATAGAGAGGCTGCGGAGGAGCTTCGAGCGGGCGGGCACGGGGTCGCGGACGGCTGAACGCTGGCGCGTCCAGCTACGGAGTTTCGCCCGGATCCAGCCTGCGCGTAGCTGCGTCCGCCTCGATTCAGATGCCGCCGGGCCGAGTCCGGAGCGTCCAGACCTTGGACGGTTTCGTCCAGGCCTTGGACGGCCCCGGCTTCACCCGTAGGCGAGCGGCATAGGTTCCATGCGTCCCATACGTCCCATGCGTCCCATGGCCCCGGTGCCCCGGCCCACTTCGTAGCAGCGGATTCCTTCCGCTTCCTCTGCCGCCCGCCGCGGACGAGGGCCGCCTACCCTCTCGGCGCGTCGTAGGCGAGGACGCCGTCTTCGATCCGGGCCGGGCTGAGGCGGCCGTTGACGTAGAGACGGACTTCATCCTCCCCGACCGGCATGCGGATGGACCGGACGTCGCCGAAGATTTCGACGGTCCCCTCCGCGCGGCGGATGAGGGCGTGGTCGGTGAAGGTCACCTGGACGCCCTCCGCGTCCTCCACCTCGATGGTGGCCCGCTCGTGGTCGAACCGGAGATAGGCGCGGTCATCGACCGGCTGCCCCTCGCCGCCGATCCGCCAGGCCCCCCAGCGGTCGCCCCGGCCGATCTCGGTGAACCGGACAATCTCCCCGTCGCCCCCCTCGAACGGCTCGTGGAGGGCGGCGAACCGGGCACCCGGGGCCTCGCGCTGGAC
>PXDE01000189.1 GCA_003566475.1 PVC group bacterium
AGATGGCGTCCTGCTGGGCGTAGAGGCGCTCGTCGAGGACGCCGTCGTCGTCCGTGTCCCGGTCGCGGAGGACCAGGCAGTCGATGTAGCCGGAGGGAGCCATGTCCCATAGATACTGTTCCAGCACGCCGTCGCCTGAGAGTCCATCCTGCCTCACCTCGGCCAACTGCCAGGCCGGTGTGAAGTAGTCGTGGAAGGTGGCGTCGAGGGTGCCTCCATCGAACTCCTTGCGCACGATGCCGGAAGAGTTGAACCGCGAATGGACCCGACTTCGCGCAGACGTTTCGCCGTGGCAGGCGCGAATGAACGCGAATGGGGAGGTGAAGTTTGGAGTGCGGAACTTTGAGTTCCGCTTTGGCTGGCCCACAGCGTCGGGCGGGGCGACCCGGGCCGCGCAGCCTGTACGCTGGAAAGCGGGAGTCAGACTCCCGCACTCCAAAGCGGAAACCCGGCTTCGCCGGGCTTCTCCTCCGAATTCGCGTCCATCCCCTCCAGCGGAGGGGTGGCCGAAGGCCGGGGTGGGTTGGGCGTTCATTCGCGGTTCCCTCAGGCTGCCTGTCGGGTGTGGTTAACTCCGCCGCTCATCTCCGAATATGCCATACCAAACGCCGCTGTCGAGCCGCCCTTCAAATCGGCCTCCTCCCATTATGGGCCGGTAGTGTCCAGGATTTTTCGCACTTTGGTCCGGCTGGGGTCTCCGCTGGTTCTGGGAAAGGGGCGTCTGATGCGGGGGCCGGGCAAGGAGTTGTCCATAGACCGGCCGGCGGCGAGAATGGGCCATGAAGCTCGTCGGAGCCGGCGGCCGGGCTGTGGGCAACTCCGCTCATGTCAGGCGGCCTCCTCGGCGGTGGGCTCCGGGCGGTAGAGCCGGTCCATGTCCATGTACTTCCGGGCGCCCCACCGGGTGGCCGCCACATGGCGTAGCCGGGCCGCGGCGAGCATGAGCGCGGACTGGCCGTCGGGGAACGCGCCCACCACGCGGGCCCGCCGGCGGATCTCCCGGATCAGCCTCTCCATGGGGTTGTTCGTGCGGACCTTCCGCCAGTGCTCCCGGGGGAACGACATGTAGGCCAGGGTCTCCTCGAGGCCTGAGGCCACTTTGGCGGCCGCCTTGCCCAGCTTCATGTCCTTGAGCTTGGCCTCGACCTCCCTACCCTTGGCCAGGGCGGCCTCCCGGTCCTCCTGGGCGTGGATGGCCTTGAGCATGGCCGCCACCAGGGTCCGGCGCCCCTGGGGCACCACCGAGAGCACATTCCGGTACCAGTGCACTACGCAGCGCTGCCAGCGCGCGTCCGGGAACACGTCGCCCAGGGCCTCCAGAAGGCCCCGGCAGGCGTCGGAGACGAACAGCCGGACCCCATTGAGCCCCCGGGACTTCAGGTGCCTCAGAAAGCCCAGCCAGCCCTCCTTGTCCTCCTTCATGCCCTCGGCGATGCCCAGGACGTGGCGGACCCCGTCCCGGTCCACCCCGATGGCCGCCAGCAGGGAGACGTTGCGCACCTCACCGCCCCAGCTCCGCTTCAGCCACACCCCGTCCAGGTACACGTAGGGGAACTCCCCTTCGATGGCCCGGTTGCGCCATTCCTCGATGGAGACGTAGATCCGCTGGTTGAGGTCGCTCACTGTCGAGGCGCTGACCCGGCTGCCCCACAGGGCCTCGGTGATGTCCTCGACCCGGCGCACGCTCACCCCCGCCAGGTACATCTCCATCATGGCCTCCTCGACCGAGCTCTCCCGCCGCCGGTACCGCTCGATGATCTGCGTCTCGAACGGCAGGCTCCGGAGCTTGGGCACCTTGAGCCGGACGTCGCCCACCCGGGTCTGCAGGCCCCGCTCGTAGCTGCCCGCGCGGGTGTCCACCCGGTCGGGGCTGCGCTCGTACCGCCGGGCCCCGCAGAGCTCGTCCGCCTCCGCGTCCAGGAGCGCGTTCAGGGTCTCCTCCACGGAGGCCCGCACCGCCTCGTCCACATGCGCTCTCACCGCGTCCTTGTCCACCTCGATCATCGCCGGGGCCTTCTCTTCCGCTGCCTTCATGCTATCCTTGCTCATGGCGTGTTCTCCATGCTGGTTAGGGTTGCTGCCACACACACATCCCTAGAACTAGCTGGAGAACCGCCTTTTCTGAAAGTGCGAAAGAATCCGTACGTTATCTATGGGCCTGTTTTCGGCCCCGAAAATCGAGCCATAGCACTCTACAGATTCTCCGGAATGGTCTAAATAACTTATTTTAACGACTAAACGTGGTCCGATCCAGATCCCCTTCATCCGTAGATCAATGTTCCCATTGCGGAAGGAGCCATGGTTCTGGAAAGGGCCACGGCCCACAGAAGCCAGTGCATGCCATTGGCAGCTCCATCCTCAACTTCTGCGACCGAATATTGCTTTCCCGTGCGGAACCTCCACCCTGTTCGGGCCTGGCCGACCGGCTGCTCTCGACCCCGCACGTACAATTTCGAAGGCCAGCCGACCCTTACTCGCCCAAGCATTAGATCAGACTCGTCATAGATTCGGACACCCCGCAGCCACAAATGGGGAATGCCTCGAGCCCAATCATCGACCACGCTTCCGAGCGGACTCTCCTGTCCATCAAACAACCCTACAACCATCGTCGTGGGCGGCTGGCTAACCACAACTGCCACTCGCGACGGCGTTCGCTGTTCCTCCACGTAGGCCAGCGCAGGAGAACGGGTGACCCTTCTGTAAGTGTAGAACTTCTCAACACCTCCCGCAAAGACTCCCACATGGGTTGGCCCGAACCACCAGGAGCCCCTTTGAAGTGTGATATTCACAAATGGGATTCAACTCCCCATTGAGGGCTGTAAACTTGCACGCTTGAATTAACATAGCACCTGACATAGGCAGCCTGCCATTTCACCCCACCGGCAGCTCGCACGCCGATCCGGTCATGCCAGAGCTGGACCATTGCCCCTTTGCCAATAGCGAGCCCAATTTGGACCCATACTGCGATCGTACCTCTCAGATCTTCACAGCAGGAGGCCTGCGAGGATACCGCAGCGGCTCCAAGGGAGATCTTCTTGCCAAATTGCAGCCCGACACTATGGCACCGCATCTCGATAGAGCACCAGGTCGTCGGTGGCGTAAGTTTACTCGCGAAACCACCAGTCAGCCCAGCGCCAACAACAAAGCTCGCGTGTGCCGCGCCTGTGTAGACCATCCAAAAATTTCTTTCCGGGTGTCTCTGCGGAGCCGGTGGCTGCAAGCTCCTGTGAAGCTCATCTGCGGCCTGCAAGTGAAGAACATCTTCGCGGGTTCCAGCCGGGGACGTTTCGCGTACGTGCTGCATCTCCAGCTCTATAGTCTCCTGTCTGCGTTCGTGGAATCTCCTACGTTCCTCCGGCCCCCCCGGAATCGTATGCATGCGATCCCGGCGCTCCCGTTCGGCGCGTCGAAGAGTGTCGAAATCCATCGTCTCCAGCCCATCAGGATCCAGAACAACGACCGGCATGCTCTCGTAGGCTTGGTACATATTAATCTCATTCAGAAGCCCCAGCGGATCCCGCGTCACCCATCTTCCCAGCGTCACATGCCGGAACCGGAAACGCGTATAGATTAGCCCGGCACCGCTTCCATCCGGATCATGCACGAGCCCCTGGCTCCCCACGCGCCAGGCGAGGTCGCTGGTGGTGCGGGGGTCGAAGTCGGGGTCGAGGATGGACCGGGTTCCATAGGGATCGAAGAGGTAGCGCTCCTGGACGTCGCCGGAGGTGTCGAGGACCGAGGCGACGTTGTAGATGGCGTCCTGCTGGGCGTAGAGGCGCTCCTCAAGGGTTC
>PXDE01000418.1 GCA_003566475.1 PVC group bacterium
CCAGCCGGTTGCGCATGCCGATCAGAGACGCCCACGGAATGCCTTCCACCCGGGACCGGGTCTCGGCCCCTACACGCGAACCGGCCTCGCCCACGATCTCGATACAGTTGACCAAGGCCCGCAGGAGCATGGAGTCATGGTCAAGATCCTCGCGGGCTCGCCCTCGGATGTAGTTTGAGGCCTCGCGGGCCGCGTCAAGCATATGCAGCAGCCGGACTCGATCCGGCTCAGGTAGCATACTGAACCTCCGCCCCGCGGACGACCTCCTCCCGGAAATAGCGGCTCAGATCCTCAGCCGTGCGAAGGTCCGCCCTTCGGCCTATGATCCGGGAGAGTTCCGTTTCCATACCGGCGAGGGCGATCAATCCGGGCACATGTCCCGGGAGGAACTCCACCAGGAAGTCCACGTCACTTTCTTGTCCGAAATCGCTTCGCAGTACCGAACCGAACAGGGAGAGACGTCGGATATGGTTCCTCTTGCAGAACCCTGCGATGGCGTCCTGGTCCAACTGCAGTGCCTGGCGGTTCATCGGTGAATGCGCTCCCTCATGGCCTCGTGTCACGTTCATAGGCTAATCCTTCCATCCGTCTGGATCAAGGAGGCAGCAGGAGGTTGGTGGTGGAGGTGTCCGGCCTGGTGCGAAGCTCGTCCGCAGAGCCGCGTCCTCGGCGTCGTCCCCTGGGGCGGGGACCAGGGCAAGCGGTAAGGAAGCCGCGGTACGCCGGGGGAAAGGTCAGGCAAGGAGGTGGCCGATGGGGATGGCGCGGAGGCGGGGGCCGAGCGTCGTGGCCGACCGGCCGTTGGTGGCGAGGATACCCAGGGCCGGAGGGGGCGTGCGGTCGAGAAACGCCCTGAGCCCGGAAAGGTCGGCATCGGTCCACCGGGTGCCTGCCTTCACCTCGATCGCGAGCACGCTCCGGCCGTGTTCGATAACCAGATCCACCTCGTGCCGCCCCTGCTCGTGCCAGTAGCCGACCCGGGCGTCCGGCGCGTGCGCCTCCAAGATGGCCAGGACATTCTGGGCGACATAGGTTTCGAAGAGGGCGCCTCGAAGCCGATCGTCCCGTCCTGGCTCCAGTTGTTTCAGCCCGGCCAGGAAGGCCGCGAAGCCGCTATCGGTGAAAAGCAGCTTGGGTGACTTGATGAGGCGGGAGCTGCGGTTGCGGAGGAACGGGGGAATCCGCCGCACCAGAAAGGACGTCTCCAAATGGCCCAGATACCGGCCGGCGGTGGCGGCGGTCAGCTTCGCGTCGCGGGCGAGGGAGCTGATCACCAGCACCTGCCCGGTGCGCAGCGCGGCCAGCTCGACCAGATTCCGGAAGGCCACGAGATCCGCGATGTTCGAGATCTGGCGGACATCCCGCTCCAGGTACGTCTGGGCGTACCCCCGGAACCATTCCCAGGCATCCTGGTCGGGTTCCAAACATACCGGGGGCAGGCCTCCCAGGAGAACCTCCTCCTCCGCCACCGGATCGGCAGGGGTCGTCGGCGCGGACGGATTCTCCAGGAACCGGATGAGGAATGGGGCGGTTCCGGTCCGTCCTCGGATCTCCCGGCGGGTCATGGGGTGCAGCGTGCAATGGACCGCCCGGCCCGCCAGGGTCTCCGACACCCCGCCGAGCAGGGCCAGGTCGGCGGAACCGGACAGGATATACTGGCCGGCCTTCCGGGACCGGTCAACCCGGCGCTTGATCTCCACCAGAAGCTCCGGGCATCGCTGGACCTCGTCGAGGATGCACGGACCCCCGTCGAGCAGTGCGCCCGGGTTCGACCGGGCCGCCGCCAGGACGTCGAAATCGTCCAGGGTCTGGTAGCGGCGCCCCTCCCGGACCGACGGCTCATTGCGGAGCAGCGTGCTCTTGCCCGACTGCCGCAGGCCGGAAAGCACCACCACCGGAAGCCGTGTCAGGGCCCGGTGCAGGCGAGGAGTCAGCTCACGGAGCAAATAGTCTGTCATGATCAATCACACTATAGTGGCAATAGGACACTCCTGCAAGTGGCTATATGACGTCAAGCTGGGGGTGCGAGGCGCGTGCCCGGCGGCGTCTGAATCCTTGGCGGATTCAGCTACGCGCAGGCCGGGTGCGAAGCCCCGTAGCTGGACGCGCCAGCGTTCAGACGAGGGTGGGCACGGGCCTGGCCGGCGCGAAGCTCGTCCGCAGCCGCGTCCTCGGCGTCGTTCCCGGCGGCATCCACGGCCTCGGCCACGTGTGGACCTTTGGCCCGACGCGGGCTTGGGCCGACTGCGGCTACGGGGCCGCCCCAGCCTCGGGTCGGCCCTCGTGGCTCCGCATTCCTTGCGGAGTCCCTGCGACCTCTGTGGTCCAATGGGTTGCGGCGGGGAGCCGCCCTGGACGCACTCGCGGTTCCTCTTCATGGTTCCGCCAAGGCCATGCCTTCTCGGAGGGTAGGAAGCGGACGTGAGGAACCTTCCGCGTGGAAGGGGGAGCCGCAGGGACGTAGCGCCCAATTCCGATTGGGCGTTTCCGGGGGCACAGATCCGCGAGCGTGCGGAAACTCCCACTTGGAAGTGGGAGCTACGGTGGTGCCCATCCCCGGTCGGGCGTGCTCCGGGGCCACAGGACCTAGAGCCCGCGCAGACTCCCACTTGGAAGTGGGAGCTACAGTGGCGTCCCGTTCCAATTGGGCGTTTTCCGGGGTCGCCTGCGGCTGAACGTCCTTGGCGATTCTTGCCCGAAGTCTCTGTCCTGGCCACATTCGCGTTCATCCCCTCCCCTCCTCCGCGAACCTCCGTAACCTCTGTGTCCTCTGTGGTCAGTCTGGTTCGGCCGGTGGACGCGCCGGGACATCAGCCCTCGCGGGCCAGCGCGAGCTGCTGGAGGCTGCGGATGAGGTGGCTGCTGCCGGCCTGGGACTCGTAGTGATCGCGGCTGACCCCGGCGCGGGGGAGGGGGAGGTCGAAGAAGAGTTGGACCGCCCGGTCGGCGATGGCGGACGCGGTGTCGAGCCAGGCGGTCTGGGGATCGGCCTCATGAAGCTCGACCAGCAGCCCGATGGCGTGGGATAGGTCGGCGGCGCGGACATCCCCGTCCTCCGGAACCGGGCACTCGCCGAGGATCCGCCCCATCCGCCGGGCGATGTCCAGCGCGCGTGGCGCCTCCAGGGCCCGGTGCGCGCGAAGCAGCCGCCGTGCGAAGTGCGGGCTGTTGGCGCCGCGGCCCCGGTCGGGACCGGTCCAAAGCGGCGCCGCCCGGAACGGGGTGCCGTCGGTTTCCAACTGGTGGATGAACTGGCCGTCGGTCAGCGGCTGCGGGATGGCCAGGACCGCGTCGAGATACGCCCGGGCGCGGTGGCGGATCTCGTCCGCCAGGTCCGCGTCGAAGCGAGCGGCCTCCGGCGCGGCGGCGATCAGGCTGGTCAGATGGGAAAGCGTCTGCCCCAGCCCCCAGTTGGGCCGGGCGGAACTGACGGGGGTCAGGCCGTTGGGCAGGCGACGGTCCCACCAGTAGTCGAGGTAGTCACGAAGGAGCCGGGCTTGGACCGGCGTCGGCTTCAGGCTCTGGGCCACCGCGAGAGAGTGAACGAAGTGCCCGGCCGACCCGGGAAAGTCCGAGCCGATGCCGGGCCCGGGCAGGTTGTTGTACCGGGCGTGACGGAGATGGTGGTAGTTGTAGGTCTTCTCGGTGATCGGGGCATGGCGGTTGAAGTCCCGGTGCTCCGGGCCGGACCAATGCCACTCCAGCCCCTCGGCGAAGCGGGTGACCGCCTCGGGACGGGCGTTCCCCAGGCGCTCCCACTGGCGGCGGGGGAGCGAGCCGATC
>PXDE01000212.1 GCA_003566475.1 PVC group bacterium
CTCCGAGCCCATCGTGGGCTGCGCGGAGGGCAGGCCTGGAACTCACGACGGGATCCCGGCGTAGGCGGCCTCGAAGAACGCCAGCTCCAGTTCGAGGGCCTGGCGGTAGACCGAGAACAGGCCCTCCTCCGGCGCCTCCCGCGCGGTCCGGTCCAGCAGCGTCTCAAGCCGGGCCGCGAGGGCGTCGAAATCATCGGAGGCGTAGGTGGCGATCCAGGGCGAGTAGGCGTGGGCATGATCCGGATGCGCGGCCCTGAGCTGGTGGCCCAGCCAGGCGTAGAGACGCATGCAGGGGGTCATGGCAGGCTCACGCCCCGGCTGTCGTTCTCGTCCTTCTCGGCGTAGCCGCGGTCCTGGCGCTGGACGTTCACCTGGTGCTTGGCGGTGTAGAGCCGGTGCACGTCCTCGGCGGTCAGGCCCAGCACCTGGGCCAGCGAGACCAGGAAATGGAGCAGGTCCACCACCTCCACCCGGGCGTTCTGGAGGTCGAAGGTCTGGTACTTGGCCCACCATTTCCAGGGCACGGAGTCGACCAGCTCGGCCAGCTCCTGGGACATGGCCCGGGTGTAGTTGAGCACCCATTCGCGCTGGCCGGCCTCGTCCAGGGCGTCGGTGTCGACACCAATGCGTTGATTCAACTGCTTCTGAAGGGTAAAGATCTCGTCCAGTTTGTCGGGAGAAGCCATGTGCGGGTCCACGGGGCTCGGGTTGACGTGGCGGATCGGGCGGTTCGCCCAAATCCCGAATGCTAACGGATCGTCGCCGGCGCCGTCAAACCGGCGCCGCCGACCCACACCACCATTATCGAGGTCTATCATGGAGAAGGTCATCATTCTGGGCACCGGCGCGGCCGGGTTCACCGCCGCCCTCTACACCGCCCGGGCCAATTTGGAACCCCTGCTGATCGAAGGCATGGAGCCGGGGGGGCAGCTCACCACCACCACCGACGTGGAGAACTTCCCCGGCTTCCCCGAAGGCATCATGGGGCCGGACCTCATGGACCGGATGCGCAAGCAGGTGGAGCGGTTCGGCGCCCGGTTCCGGTCGGCCAGCCTGGTCACCGGATGCGACCTGTCCGGTCAGCCGCTCAAGCTCACGCTGGACGGCGGCGAGGTCCTGGAGACCCGCGCCCTCATCATCGCCACCGGAGCCAGCGCCAAGTACATCGGGCTGGACAACGAGAAGAAGCTGATCGGGCGGGGGGTGACCTCCTGCGCCACCTGCGACGGGGCGTTCTACCGCGACGTGCCGGTGGCCGTGGTGGGCGGCGGCGACACCGCCATGGAGGAGGCGCTGTTCCTGACCCGGTTCGCCTCCGAGGTCGTGGTCATCCACCGCCGCGACGAGCTGCGGGCGTCGAAGATCATGGCCGACCGGGCCCAGGAACACCCCAAGATCCGGTTCATCTGGGACACCGTGGTCACCGACGTGATGGACCCCGGGCAGAACAAGGTGACCGGCCTCCAGCTCCACAACCGGAAGACCGGCGAGGACAGCGAGCTGGCCGTGGACGCCTTGTTCGTGGCCATCGGGCACCAGCCCAACACCGACGCGTTCAAGGGCCAGCTCGACATGGATGCCAACGGCTACCTGGTCACGGATTCCACCCGGACCAAGGTTCCCGGCGTGTTCGCGGCGGGCGATGTCCAGGACCACGTCTACCGCCAGGCCATCACCGCCGCCGGATCCGGGTGCATGGCCGCCATCGAGGCCGAGCGGTACCTCGAAGCCCAGGGCGCATGACCCGCCGCCGTTCCGAGGCGGCCCGGGAGTGGGAGGCCTACCGCCGCCTCCTCGGGTACGCCCGGCCCTACTGGAAGCGGCTGCTCCTGGGCACCGGGTTCGGGCTCGTGTTCGGCGGATCCACGGCCGGTCTCCTGCTGGCCGTGAACCGGGTGCTGCCCCTGGTGTTCCATGAGGACCGGGTGGCCGTGGGCGGCACCACCGTCCTGCTGGTGTCGGCGGCCCTGGTGGTGGCCGCGCTGGTCAGGGCCGCCGGCGACTTCGCCAGCAAGGTGCTGGTGGCCTGGGTCGGGGAGCGCATGGTCATGGACCTGCGCAACGCCACCTTCGCCCATGTGCAGCATCTGTCCCTCCGCTTCTTCGGCAAGGCGCGGTCCGGCGACCTCGCCTCCCGGATCGTCAACGACACCCAGCTCCTCCAGAAGTCGGTCACCGGGGTGATGAGCGACTTCCTTCGTCAGCCCTTCGTGTTCCTGGCCGCCCTGGGCACCCTCATCTACCTCGATCCTCTGCTCACCGTGGCCAGCATGCTGCTGTTCCCCATCTGCCTGGTGCCGGTGGCCATCTTCGGCCGGCGCGTCCGCCGCAACGCCCGCGAGGGCCAGAGGCACGTGGGCGTGCTCATGTCGCGCCTGCACGAGTCCATCGGCGGGGCCCGGGTGGTCAAGGGGTTCGGACGGGAAGGCCACGAGATCGCCCGCTTCGAGGAGGCCAACCGGTCGGTGTTCGGCCGGGCCATGCGGGTGGAGCGGGCCCGGGCCGCCCTCGACCCCATCATCGTCACCATTTCCGTGATCGGCCTGGTCTTGGTCCTGTTCTACGCGTCCTGGCGGGGGATGCCCTTCCACGACTTCCTCACCTTCGGCGGCGCGGTGGTGTTCCTGTACGAGCCGGTGAAGAAGCTCAGCCGGGTCCATATCCAGATTCAGCAGGCCTCCGCCTCGGCCGACCGGGTGTTCGAGGTGCTCGACGAGCCGCTCGACCTCACCGACCGCCCCGGCGCGGTCCCGTTCGCCGGCCCGCTCGAGGCCATCCGGCTCCGCCAGGTGGGGTTCCGCTACGACACCGACGACGTGCTGCGCGACATCAACCTCGACATCCGCGCCGGGGAGCGGGTGGCGTTCGTGGGCGGGTCGGGCGCGGGCAAGACCACCCTGGTCTCGCTGGTCGCCCGGTTCTACGATGTCACCTCCGGGGCCATCCTCCTCAACCATACCGACGTCCGGGATCTGACCCTGGCCTCGGTGCGGGGCCTCATGGCCGTGGTCACCCAGGACACCGTGCTGTTTCACGACACCATCGCCGCCAACATCGGCTACGGGCGGGAGGGGGCCACCGAGGCGGACATCGAGGCTGCCGCCCGCCGTGCCCATGCCCACGACTTCATCCTGGCCATGCCCGAGGGGTATCAGACGGTGATCGGCGACCGGGGGGTGCGCCTGTCCGGAGGCCAGGCCCAGCGGCTGGCCATCGCCCGCGCGCTCGTCAAGGACGCCCCCATCCTCATCCTCGACGAGGCCACCTCCGCGCTCGACACCGAATCCGAACGCCAGGTCCAGGCCGCCCTGGCCGAGCTCATGGAGGGCCGCACCGTGCTCGCCATCGCCCACCGCCTGTCTACGGTCATTCACTCCGATCGCATCTGCGTGATGGAGCAGGGGCGGATCATGGAGGTGGGCACCCACACCGAACTGCTGGCCCAGGGCGGGCGCTACCGGAAGCTCTACGACCTCCAGTTCCAGGTCTGACCCCCATGCTCACCGCCGCCCAGCGCAAGGCCATCACCGCCCTGCACCGCAAGAAGGGGAGGGCGGAGCAGGGGAAGTTCGTGGTCGAGGGGCCCAAGCTGGTGGGGGAGCTTCTGGAGTCGGACCTCGCCCTGGAGACCATCGTCTGCACCTCGGAGTGGCGGGACGCGCCACGGGCGGCGCATCTTCCCATGGTCACGGTCCCCGTCTCGGTGCTGGCCCGGGTCTCGGCTCTGGAGACGCCCCATCAGGTGCTGGCGGTGGCCCGGATTCCAGACCCGGTGCC
>PXDE01000095.1 GCA_003566475.1 PVC group bacterium
GACCCCGGAGGGGTCGATGCGATTAGCCGGGGGTCGAGCGATACGCGACACCCCCGGAACCCGTTCCCCTCACCGTCCGACCCCGGAGGGGTCGCAGCATCCGCGTCTTCTCGACCACGGCCACTCTTCGGGATCACCCAACGGGTGCGGATATTTCGATGCGCAAATTACTGTTCAGGTGCAGTTTACGTGAATGCAGGCGGCCACGGAATTCCTGGCCATCGACAGTTCAGTCAGGTCGGCCGGACACGCCTGAAGTGCCTCCAAGAGCCGCTTCCTGCCAGGCCTGCGGAGGTTCCATGCATCTATCCCGACCACGACCACGTATGGGCGGCCGAGGCCCGTGATGTGGAAGGTGACCACGAGCTGCGGGGCGTGCGGATCGTAATGGTGACCGGGTGGGGTGGGGGGTGAGGACTAGAGCAGGTCCTGGATCTGTTCGGGGGTCAGCACCTTGCCGGCGCTCTTCACCTTTCCGTCCACGACCAGGGCGGGGGTGGTCATGACACCGAACCTGATGATGTCCTGGATCTTCTCAATCTTCTCGAGGGCGGCCTCGATGCCGGCCGCCCGGATGGCGGCTTCGGCGTTGGCGTGGAGGGCTCTGCACTTGGGGCAGCCAGGGCCGAGAATCTGGATCTTCTTCATGGGGGGTCGTGGTTAGGGGCGAGGGAAGGAAAGGGAGGGCGTCATGCGAAGAACGCTCCGAAGATTAGACCAGACAGGGTGGCCGTGACCACCACAAGGGCGACGAAGGCAAGGGTCTTCTTCAGCCCCAGGATGGAGTGGATGACCAGCATGTTGGGGAGGGAGAGGGCGGGGCCGGCTAGGAGGAGGGCGAGGGCCGGACCCTGGCTCATCCCGCTGTCCATCAGGCCACGGACGATTGGGACTTCGGTGAGGGTGGCGAAGTACATGAGCGCCCCCACCACCGAGGCGAAGAAGTTCGTCCAGACGGGCCATAGCGCCTGGACCCACGAAGGCGCTTGTCCCGCGCCGCCGAGCGCGGCGTAGGCGGGGCCGGAGTCGTCGCCGACCAGAAGGGTGATCCACCGGTTGGGCACGATCCCCGCGTCCTCAGACTCCGGGCCGCCCAGAAAGAATCCTGCCGCCAGCACGCCGAGCAGCAGCAGCGGGGCGATCTGCTTGGCAAAGCTCCAGGTCTGGGCCCGCCATTCGGCCATCTCGTCCGTGCTCCGGAACATGAGGCCGGCCAGGGCCGCGAAGCCCACGGTGAATGCGACCACCGGATGGCCAGGCACCAGGACGGCGGTGATCGCGGTGGCCGCGACCGCTCCCAGAACCCGGCCTGGAGGCAGCCCCATGACCTTCCAGAGCACCGCCGCCACCACCAGGCCGAAACCGGAGGTCAGCCACCATTTCGCCTGGAAGACGGCCAGGAACACCGTCCCGACGCGGCCCTGGGGATCCTCGGGCCGGGTCCAGTTGGCGAACACCAGTACCGCGACCATGGCGAAGAAGAAGAGCGCGTTCTGCCAGAGAGGGCGGGGCGGCCGGTCGTCCGGTTCCATGTAGAGGTCGTCAGCCTGCTCGGCCCGGGCCCGCTCCTCCTTGCGGAAGATCAAATGCATGAGTCCGCCGATGACCAGACTGAACAGCACCGCGCCCACGGCCCGGGCAATGCCGATCCGCGCCCCCAGCACACTGGCCGAAAGCACGATGGCCAGCACGTTGATGGCCGGGCCGGAGTAGAGGAAGGCCACCGCCGGCCCCAGGCCCGCCCCCCGCATAGTGATGCCGCCGAAGAGGGGCAGGACGGTGCAGGAGCACACCGCGAGCACCGACCCCGAGACCGACGCCACCCCGTAGGAAAGGAGCTTGTTGGCCTTGGGCCCGAAATACTTCATCACTGCGTTCTGGCTGACGAACACCCCGATGGCGCCGGCAATGAAGAACGCGGGGACCAGGCAGAGCAGCACATGCTCCCGGGCGTACCATTGGACCAGGCGGATGGATTCCAGGACCGCGCTCTGCAGGCGAGCGGCCTCGATGGGAATGAAGTAGGCGACCAGGAAGCCGGCCACCAGCCAGAGGAAGATCTTCAGCTCGCGATTCATCCCGGCCCGGCGAACCACCGCCGCGTGCGGTCGCAGAACCTGACCAGGCCCAGCATCAGCGGCACCTCGATGAGCACCCCGACCACGGTGGCCAGGGCGGCGCCGGACTGGAGGCCGAACAGCATCACGGCGGTGGCGATTGCCACCTCGAAGTGGTTCGAGGCGCCGATCATGGCCGCCGGCGCCGCGTCCTCGTAGCGCAGCCGCAGCGCCCGGGCCGCCCCGTAGCCCAGGCCGAACACGAACACGGTCTGGATGAACAGGGGGATGGCGATCCACAGGATGGTGAGCGGATTGGCCACGATGACATCCCCCTTGAAGCTGAAGAGCAGCACCAGGGTGACCAGCAGGGCGGCGATGGTGACCGGGGTGAGCACATGCAGGAACTTCTCCCGGAACCAGACCTCGCCCCGGGTCCGGAAGATCCAGGCCCGGGTGAGGTGGCCCGCCACCAGGGGCAGGGCCACGTAGATGGCGATGGACAGCAGGAGGGCCTGCCAGGGCACGGGCAGGCGGCCCACCCCGAGCAGGAAGCCGCCGAGCACCCCGTAGAGCAAAAGCATGGTCAGGGAGTTGATGGCCACCATGACCAGGGTGAGCCCGTCGTTGCCGCGGGCGAGGTAACTCCAGACCAGGACCATGGCCGTGCAGGGGGCGATGCCGAGCAGGATGCAGCCGGCGAGGTAGCTCCGCCACAGCGGGATCTCCAGCATCCGGACCCCCTCGTGCAGCACCACCGTCCCCGCGCCGTGGGTCGCGCCCACCGGCAGATCCAGGCCGAACGGCATCTTGACCAGATCCGTGGCCTCGGCCCCGATAAACCCTCGCAGCAGCACCCCCAGGAACAGGACCGAGATTCCATACATGGTGAACGGCTTGATGGCCCAGTTGATGAACAGGGTAAGAAACACCGGCTTCCCGCTCCTCCCGGCCCGGACCACCGAGGCGAAGTCGATCTTCACCATGATCGGGTACATCATAAAGAACAGGCAGATGGCGATGGGAATGGACACGACGGGGGCGTCGTTCACCACGATGGCCATGCCGTCGAGGGCGTGGGCGAGCCCGGGGGCGACCCGGCCCAGCAGGATGCCCCCCAGGATGCACAGCCCCACCCAGACGGTGAGGTAGCGCTCGAAGAGGCTGGACATGTGGCGGCGTTCGGGAGCGGCGGTGGAACAGGTCATGAGGGAGTGTTCAGGGGTCGGGGTTCAGGCCGGGAGCAGAATCAGCAGCGTCTCGATGAACGCCCGGATCTCGTCGCGGACGCGGCGGTAGGGAACCAGGGCCTCCTCCTCGGTGGCGGCGGTGCGGGCGAGGCGGGGCGGGTCGTCGAAGTTGTGGTGAATCACTCGGGTGGATCCTGGGAACACCGGGCAGGACTCGTGGGCGTGGTCACAGACCGTCACCACCAGGTCCAGGGGGATCTCCTTCAGGTTGTCGAGGTGCTTGGACCGGTGGCCGGAGATGTCCCCCCCCGCCTCGGCCATCACCCGGACCGCGTTGGGGTTGAGCCCATGGGTCTCGATGCCGGCGGAGTACGGTTCGACCTTGTCGCCGAGAAGAGCCCGGGCCCAGCCTTCCGCCATCTGGCTGCGGCAGGAGTTTCCGGTGCAGAGGAAAAGGACTCGCTTCATACGACTCTCCGGCTAGCGGGCGCGCTGCTTCTGGCAAA
>PXDE01000553.1 GCA_003566475.1 PVC group bacterium
AACGGCTACCGGAACCGGGCCCGCCTCAAGCGCGACCTCTTCTTCCGCCTCGGCGGCCTCGACCTCTACCCCGACTTGGCCCAATGAAAAATCCCCCGGAAAATCCCGAAGCCCCACAAATCAACGTGTCTCTCTCCCGGCCCACCGAGAAGACTCTGGTCTTCCCCTCTTGTCCGTAACTTTCGTCAGGGACGCTCTTGGCGTATATAGCCCCGTATTGTGACGAACGAACAATTGGACGGTTGGCGGCTTCATCATCGGCATAGACTATACTTGTCGCCACCAAGAGCAGGCATGTCATGCGGCATGGTGTCTTCATCGTCTTATTCTCCTCACCGAACTTCTCATTCTACACAGAATCTCCGCTTGTCGGAGGCACGGCTTGCGCTGACGGGGGGCACGATGACACTGCAAGGTTCTGGGAGCCTTGCACTTTTCCGCGGTGACGAAAAGCCTGTTTCCCGGCCGACGCCCTTTCCGTTCAACATATGTTCTGGAATGTGGAGCATTTCGGGATTTCTTTATCACAGGAGGCAGATTTGCCTGGCGGGACGGCTTGCGGTGGATTTGGTTCTGGATGGTTTCACCAAGCTCTTGGAGGGCAAGGACCTGTGCCCTTCAGGCCACCTTCCGCGTCTGGTCAGGTGGGTCAGGTGGTTTCTTGAGGTTGCGCACACCCTCCGGCACTCGTTTGCCACCCATCTGCGGAGGTTCGGGACCGACATCCGGGAGATCCAGGAGCCGCTCGGGCATTCCAGCGTGGAGACCACCATCATCTACCCCCACGTGGCCCGGGGTCGGAAGGCCAGCCCCCGCAGCCACCTGGACGCTCTGGAGAACGCGGAGGGGAACACCGGATGAGGCGTGGCTCTTGATGGCCTGCAACGGCCTCGTGATCTGGGGCTTCCTGGCCGGCGCCGCGCCGGTTGTCGCCCGGCCCACGATGTACCGGGCCCATTCCGGGGGCAGCGAAACGAGCTTCAGCCCCGTCATGAACCCCCGCAGGGCCCGACCGTCCGGCCAGGGGAGGAGGGCCCGTTCCTCCGAATGAGCCTCCTCGGCTCCCGGCTGGGCGTCCTCGCGGCTCCCCAAGCGCTCGGAGCCTTCGGCGGGAACCAGTTGCTGCCTGGATTCCTGCTGCTCGACCCGGCACAGCCTCCCGGTCAGGACGTCGAACGCCAGCGTGCGTGCATCTTCCAGCGTCACGCTGAAGTAATGGTCGTTCGTGTTCCACGCCTGCTTGCAGCCGTCCACCCGATAGACGGCACGTTCCGAATGCATGCCCAGGCCGCGTTCGATGGCGTCCAGATCACGCTCCACCCTCGCGCCCAGGAGGACCAGATCCGCCGTCGTGTAGGATCGGAGGAACTGGTCCCCAAGATAGAAGCTGAACTCGATCTGCCTCTCCCGCGACAAGCCCTCGTCTTGCCTCAAGCGCATCACGGCAACCTTGCCCTGACGCGGCGACCATCCCAGCACGATGCCGTTCCGGTTGAACCAGGCATGGGTCTCGATGACGACATCGCCTTCCGGCCGGAGCCGAAGGATCTGCGTGGTCCCCTCGCTCCCCTCGTTTCCGGCGGGCAGGCAGCGCGCGTAGAGCGGGCTACGCTTCTCGAACACCGCGACATATGGCCGGTTTCCCGCGATCTTCGCGGCGGCGGTCCCGCAGGCCGATGCCATCAGCATCGCAATTGTCAGTGATCGTGTCATGGGTTTCTCCCTTCTCTTCACCCGGAAGACGCCTGCGGGGCGATGCCTCTTCAGGGCCATGGGAGAACCGCAGGCCGAAGACAGGGACGGATCGGCGGTCACCTTCTCCGCGTTTCGTCCTGAACGGTCCACCGCAGCCTTCCCCGGACCTCGGTGGCGGGGGGCTGCCCCTGTTTGTTCCCGATGACGATGTGGACCTCGGGCCCGCCTACCGACTGGGACCAGGTGCGGGCCCCCCCGGACCTCCTCTGGGTGAACCCCCCGCCCGCGACCGAGGGGTAGGCCTTGTCGTCGGCCCAGGAATCGGGGTCGAACAGGGTGACCTCGATCGGGTAGCCTTCGGGCATGGCCTGGATTTCCGTCTCCAGGACCCACTTCTTCCCGTCCACGACCTGGTGGGGAGGGATGACCAGCTTGAAGGCATACACGGGCGCCTGCGATCGCACGGTGGCGCCGGCTGGCACGGGGCCCTGGCGGGCGGCCGGAATGCGGAAGGACTGCCATGTCCCCGCCGCCGGGGCGGGGAAGTCGGCCTGGGAGCGGGATGGGGCGAGGACAAGGCATGCGGCCAGGGCGGCGAGCAGGACGGCATAGCTTCTCATGGGCGTGTTCTCCATTGGATCGGGGCCAGCGTAGGGTCCGCCCCCAGGCGCCACAATGGCGACTCATTCACGGTGGGTGAACGGGCCCGGGAATCGGTGTCGCAGGGAAGCAGAGCCGATCTCGCGTCCCCATCTGCTCCGTGGTGCCAGAAGGACAGGGTTCCGGCGCCCGGCAGTTCGCCCTTGCCGTCGCATGGGCCAGGCCCTTTGATATGGGAATGAGATCCCTCCGCCTTGCGCTCGTCCTGGCGCTCCTCTCGGGGCCCGCACGGACGGCAGATGCCGACGTGGCATCGGACCTGTCCGCCGCCCACACGCGAATCCAGACCGCCTTCCGCGCCCTTGATACCGCCTACCGGCGCGAGATCGAGGCGCGGGCCTCCGATCCGGCCAGCGGACGGATCCTGCTCCGGATCGAGGAGGCCCTGACCCATGACGGCTCGGCTTTCCGGCCCCTCGAGGTGGAACTGGTGCGGTCGTCCCAGGGCTGGACCTCGGCCTCCGCCGTCTCTCCAGGCTGGAACCAGTCCGCGCACGAGGTGGATCCTTCCGGACTTCGCCGCGAAGGCGACCGCCTGCACGGGATCCTGAAGGTCCGCCTGATCTCCGACGGCTGGGTGCCGCCCGAGGACGCGTCGGTGGCCGCGGAGTTCGCCCTGTCGGCCCGGGTCGAAGGGGATGCGGTGCGGGGAACCTACCGGATGACGCTCCCCGAGGGCCGGGCCACCTCGGCGCTGGTCGAGTGCGTGGGCGACCTCTCGGGGCGGGTTCGTCGCCCCGCCCCTCCGCAGGCGTTCGAGCTTCCCGCCCTGCCCCCGGCGCCCGCCGATCCCGAGGGCCGGCGGGTCTGGGCCGTCCAGGCCGAACAGGATGCGGACCGGCTCTACCTGGCCGCCCGCACCATGCGGCGGGGTCTTGCCGGAGCCCTCGGATACGAGGAGGCCCGCGAGGTGACCGAAGGGTTCGCGGCGGTGCGCGGGGCCGATGCCTCGGTGGCGGCGGTGGCGGCCCGGCTGGTCGCCATGGCCCAGGCGCTGGAGGAGACGGCGGCCGGAACAGGCGGTGGCTTCGCGTCGGGCTCGGTCGAAACCCCGGACCGGCGGTTCGGCCCGTTCTACCGCCTGCCTCCGCTTCCTCCGGGGCCCTTGCCCGGAGGGCTGCCCAGACCGGGCGCCCAGCGCTGGGCCCACCTTCGCGACTGGCAGGTCCTGGGGCCTCTCCCTCAGGATCCCCGCCCGGACCTGGCCACCCCGCGGCTGCCCGATCTGCTCGCCCCCGCGACCGGAGAGCGGGTGATCCCCGTCCGGGGCGACCCACAGGGCGAGGCCCTGGCCTGGAGAGCCTTGACCGCCAATGACGAAGGGTTCGTGGACCCGGGCATCAAGGAGGGCGGTTTCTTCGCGGTGACCACCCTGGAGTCCCCGGAAGCCCAGACCGTCTGGCTGGCGCTGCGTCTGAACCCGCGCATGCTGAACACCCATGTGTTCCGGGGACGGGCCTGGCTCAACGGCCGTCAGATCTGGGCGAGCTGGCTCCACGATGTGCACGAGGACCGCAATCTGGCCATCCTGCCGGTGACCCTCGAGGCGGGGCCGAACCGGCTCGAGGTCCGGGTCTGGTCCCGGGGGCAGACCGGGGGCGACGCGG
This sequence comes from PVC group bacterium, assembly GCA_003566475.1. Classification (GTDB taxonomy): domain Bacteria; phylum Verrucomicrobiota; class Kiritimatiellia; order SS1-B-03-39; family PXDE01; genus PXDE01. Next base: position 3,963 of record PXDE01000553.1, read on the forward strand.
GATTCCTGGCCGCCATCGCACTCCAGGGATCGCCTCTCGACGCCGGAGCCGCGCAGGCCCGCGACGAGGAGGCGGAGCGGCTGGCCGATGCCGCCCGCGCGAAACGCGCGTCCATCCGGGGGTTTCTCAACCAGGCCACGGCGCGCTATCCGGACGCCCGCCCTCCGGTGGCGTGGGACTGGGACGCGCGGACCAACGTGGCCTGGGTCACCCCCATGCCCGGGTTCTCCACCAGCCAGCCGCTGGTGGTCGGCGACCTCCTTCTCACCACGGCCCATCCCCGCCTCCTACTTGCCCTCGACAAGCATACCGGCGAGATCCGGTGGCGGACCGAGGTCGAGGTGCTCGACACCTTCCCGCCGGAGGTGAAAGCCGAGGCCCTCCGGCTGCGCGCGGCCGGGGAGGCCGGGCCCTACAAGGAGTTCGGCGTCCGCCATGGTCTGGACTACTTCGACTTCGACGATCTGGCCGACCGGGGGTTCCGGGACGGCCACTGGCAGGCCTATTCCTCGGTCTGCCCCACCCCGGTCAGCGATGGGATCCATGTGTGGGTGAAGCTGATCGAGGGCGCGGTGGCCTGCTACGACCTGGAGGGGAGCCAGGTCTGGATCCGCCACCTGCCCATGCCCGGCCACCGGGCCCTGGCCAGCCTGGTCCTCATCGACGGCATCCTCATGGTGGACGGCGTCCGCGACCCGCCCTGGCGCGGGGCGCCCGAGACCAAGACCGTGGTCGGCCTCGACGCCGCCACCGGCCAGGAGCGGTGGCGGGCCGAGGTCGTCGATCCCAAGCAGGGCATCGCCACCGGGTTCACCAACCTGGCCAGCTCGGTGCCGGTGACGGTGTCCGACGGCACCACCGCGCGGACCCTTCTGGTGACCGGCGCCTCCTCGCTGGTGGATCCCCGCGACGGCCGGGTGCTGGCCTTCGACATGCGGCTGCGCACCGGGGGCACCCGCTACGGCCAGGGCACGCCGAACGTGCACCGGAGCCAGGTGTTCTTCCCCCAGATGGCCCGCCAGACCGGGGCGGCGGAGATCATGATGGCCGACCCGGAGAACCTGGGCTTCCGCAAGCTCTGGCACGTGTACGCCCACCACAACGGGTACGGCGCGGTGTGGTTCGACGGCCGGCTCTACGACCACTCCTGGTACTTCGGCCCCATGCCGCACCGGGGCCACTACCCCTTCGCGGAGATGCTGGTGCTCGACGCGGAGACCGGCCGCCAGCTTCACCTCTACCGTCCCTACGACCGCCGGATCGCTTCTTCCACCACCTTTCCCACCATCACGGCCACGGCCGAGTTCCTCTACGCCGGCTCGTCCCGTAGCGACCCCGACCTCAACCGCCCGGGGCAGGGCACCATGACCGTGATCCGCCCGGGCTTGCCGCCCTACGTGGTGGCCCGCAACTGGATCCCCGGGACGGGCGTGGCCCCGGTGCCGGACGGAGACCGCCTCTATCTGCGCGGGTTCCAGGAGGTGGTCTGCATCGGTTTCACCGGCGACGCGGGACGTGACTACGAGATCCGGACCCTGGCCAAGACCCTGTTCGACGACCTCCCGGAAATCCCGGACGCCGGGGCCTGGACCCGCCCCCGGCCCTCGGACCCGGAGGCCGTGGGCGACCCGGCTCCGGAGCCGGTGATCGCCGGCGCCCTTCCCAGGGCCTGGCAGTTCGCCGGCCCGTTCCCCGCCGACCGGGTGGAGGCCCTGCGGGCCCGGCTCGGAAACCTGGCGGAGCTGGTTTCGATGGCGGCGGTGACCGTGGGCGAGGGAGAGGAGGCGAAGGGGTTCGCGCCGCTTCCGGAGGCCGTCCGCCAGGACGACGCGCTCAACCTCCTGGCCGCCACCGGGAACCAGCGGGGCGTGGGCGGATTCCTCTTCACGACCCTGCACACCCGCCGCAAGCTCGGGGTCCAGTTCGATCTGCGGGGGAGCACCAGCCGGGCCTGGCTGGGCGGCCATCCCCTCGATCATCGGGGCAAGGCCGTGCTGGAGCCGGGTGTCTATCCGCTGCTGGTGGAGTTCACCATCCCCCGCGCCCTTCCCTTCCCCCGGTTCGCGGTCCGACCCGCCTTCACCTTGGTGGACGACCCCGACGCGGTGATGGTCGAATGGGCCCGCGAGGTTGACGCGCGCCGCCACGATCTGGAGCGGATCCAGGAGATGCTGACCCTCGAGACGCCCGAAGCCCGCCGCGCCCGCGACACCCTCGTCCGGGCCCGCCGGATCCTGGACGGAGATCCGGACGCGCGGTAGGAGGGGGCGGACGCCGACCCATGGTGGACAGATGAACACCGCCGCCCCGCGATACCACCACACCCAGCGAGCGCCGCTGTACCTGGTCCTCGTGGCGGGGGCGGCGGCCTTCGCCGGGATGCTGGCCTTCCTGCCCATGCCTCCCGCCGCCTAGGTCACCCCGGCCGTGGCCATGACGCTGTTCGGGTTCCTCGCCTTCTGCTTCAAGACCTTCACCGTGTCCGACCAGGGCGACCACCTCCTGCTCCGCTTCGGTCCTCTTCCCGTGTTCAAGAAGCGGATTCCCTACGCCGCCATCACCGAGGTCAGGCGAAGCCGGTCGCGGTTCGTGGACGGGTGGGGCATCCACAAGGTGCTTGGCCGGGGGTGGACCTGGAACCTGTGGGGGTTCGACTGCGCGGAGCTTCGGGTGGACGGCCAGACGCTGCGGGTGGGATCGGACGACGCGGACGGGCTGGTGCGCTTCCTGCGCGAGCGCATCGCGCACCGGTAGCGGTGCGTGCCGGGCGCGGGACGGTTCACGGGGCGGGAAGGGGAGCCCGGGTCAGATCTCCTCGACGTTGAACTCGCCCCCGCAATGTGGGCAGCGCTGAAGGCCCTGGACGAGGGAGGCCGGATCGAGCGGCCCGTCGCATTCGGGGCAGGTCGGGCTTGGACCGGCGTCCTCCCGGGCCTCGGTCCGCACGCGGGCCCGACGCGCCCTGATCCGAAGCGCCATCTCCACCCACCAGGGCAGCCGGAGCACGAGGTAGATCAGAACCAGCAGCCCGATTGACGTCGCGATCCGCCAGAGGATGATCTCGCCATACCCATGGGCAAGCAGCAGGTTGCGCTTGCCCGAGGCGAACAGCAGCGCGCAGAGCTGCACCAGCAGCCAGCACTCGCGGCGGAGGTCCGGGCACTTGGTGAAGCCGACCACGCCTCCAAACGCCAGCATGCCCAGCATTACGGCATAGGGGCTGAGAGCCTTAGCAACCAGGTCCATAAGGGCTACGAATAGCGCCTGCTGGAAACCCCAGACATTGGGGCCAGCGTAGAACCCGGCCGACCACAGGCCCAGCAGCAGCGACCCCGCCGTGGTCGTCATGAGCAGGAAGGAAAGGGTGAAAGCCTCTCCCGCCCCGGACATGACCGGGTAAATGGGGTAGTTACGCAGGCCGGAGCGATCCATGACGGGCCATCCTCCAGATCCCACACGTAACACTCCTCCAGAGCTGACCGCAAGGTTGCGGTGCTGGCATGGCGGCACGACTGACACCCCGCTGACACCGCCATGACTCGCTGGTGACAACCTGGCCCCGGGTATGGTGTAGTGATGGCGGGTGAACCCCACCCGCATGGAGGAGTCCGCATGAGACCGTTCCGCCTGTCCGTCCTGCTTGCCGTCCCGTTCGTCCTGGGTTTCGGGTCCGCGCTGGCCGAGGAGGCGGCGGCGGTGGAGACCCGGGTCACCGAGGTCACCGTGTTCGCCGACCGGGCCCGGGTGACCCGCGAGGGGGAGGCCGCCCTCACCGGCGCGCCCCAGCGCATCCGGTTCGCCGACCTGCCGTCCTGGCTCGACGAGAGCTCGGTGCGGGTCCGGCTGGCCGGGCCGGCGGCGGGCGAGGTGCTCGACGTGGTGGTCGAGACCACCTTCCTGGCCGAGACCGACGACGCGGCGGTGCGCGAGGCCGAGGCCGCCGTGCGCGAGGTGCAGGACCAGATGCGGGTGATCGAGGACCGGACCCGCGTCCTCCAGGCCCAGCAGGTGGAGGCCATCCGGGTGTTCACCATGGACAAGTTCCCCAAGGACGCGGCGGCCCGGCCGGTGGACGTGGACGAGTACCGCCAGGTGGTGGCCTTCCTGTCCGAGAGCCTGACCGAGCTCAACGACCGGCGCCGGGAGCTCGACCTCGAGCGCCGGGCCCTCCAGCCCGAGCTGAGCGCCCGCCAGCGGCGCCTCCAGGAGATCCAGCAGCGGGCCCGGCTCGAGAAGAAGCACGTGGAGGCCCTGGTCCGCGGCGCGGAGGCGGGGGCGGCGGCGGTCCAGCTCGTGTACCAGCTCCCCGGCACCACCTGGGAGCCCCGCCACGAGGCCCGGGTGACCGGGGACAACGGCCAGGTCGCCGTCCATTCGTTCGCGGCGGTGACCCAGACCACCGGCGAGGACTGGACCGACGTGGCCATCACCTTCTCGACCCGGAGCCCCGACGAGGCCATGACCATCCCCGAACTCACCACCATGCTGGTGGGCCGCGACGTCACCGTGGCCGCCCCGCGGCCGGCCGCCAGCAAGAGCTCGTGGGACTCGGCCAACCGCCGGTTCGTGGCCGTCAACGCGCTGGTGTACAACCTGAGAAACGAGGACGTGCGCGAGCAGGCCGCCTACGCCGACAACTGGAACCGGCAGGTGGTGGTCCAGCAGCGGGTGCAGGCCCGGTTCGAGGAGATCCGGAAGCGCGGCACCACCGCCCTGTTCCGGGGGGAGGGCCGGGTGACGGTGCGGGCGGACGGCCGCGAGGTCCGGGTGCCCGTGGGCCGCCTGGAGGTCGACGCCGATCTGGCCACGGTGGCCGTGCCCTCGGTGTCGCTGAATGCGGTGAACACCGCCCTCATCCGCAACGCCGGGGACCAGCCCCTGCTGCCCGGAACCATGGCCCTGTTCCGCGACGGGGATTTCCTTGGCTCCACCGAGGTCGAGTTTGTGGCCCCCGGCGAGACGTTCGCGCTGTTCATGGGCCTGGCCGACGAGATCAAGGTCTCGCGCACCCTGGACCGGCGGCAGAGCTCGGCCAACTGGACCGGCTCGCGGCGGCGGATCCGGGTGCTGTTCTCGATCGAGCTCGATAACCTGGGCGGTTCGCCCCGCGTGGTCGACCTGAAGGACCAGATTCCCGTCTCCGAGAACCGGGACATCCGGGTCACCGACGTGGCGCTCGATCCCCGGGCCCGGCCGGACGACCAGGGGATGGTGGTCTGGAAGGTCGAGCTGGCCCCGGGGGCGCGGCGGCAGGTGCAGGTCGGCTACACCGTGGACTATCCGCGCGACTACCTGGCCCAGCGGGCCGCCGCCCCCCAGGCCGAGGGCCTCCCGGCCAGCCCGACCTACCGGCTCGATCGACAGCTCATGGAACTGGAGGCGAATTTCTAGACCGCCCCCCAACGCAAGGCCGCGTCGCCCACGCTGCGCGTTGCTCCCCCAAGGCGCCAGACCAAGGTCGCCACGCACCAGCGCCAAGGCTAAAGGGGCGGCGGCCCATGCCCGGACCTGTCCGTTGACGTGCCCATATATGTGGGTATCTTTGAGCTATGAAAACGACACTGGAGATGCCGGATCATCTGTACCGAGAGGTCAAGGCCTCGGCGGCCCGGCAGGGGCGGACCATGGCGAGTTTCGTGACCTCCGCCGTCGAGGCGAAGCTGGCCGAGGACCGGCGGCAGGCCGAGGACAGGCCCTGGATGGCGTATGCCGGGGTCTTCCGAGGCGACCCTGAAGGTTCGGCCCGGATCCGGAACGTCATCCAGAAAGGCTGCGAGCGGATCGACCCGGCCGACTGGGCATGATCCTGGACACCAACGCCCTTTCGGCGTTCTTCGATGGACACCCGGCGGTGACGGACAAGCTGGCCGGGCCGACCGCGTCCACCTGCCCGTGATCGTGATCGGCGAGTACCGATACGGGCTTCTGGGGTCACGGCTGCGCCGGGAGCGCGAGCCCAAGCTTCTGGCCTTCGCCCAATCCGCCACGGTTCTTCCGGTGGTCGAGTCCACGACCCTCGCCTACGCCTCCATCCGACACGGACTGCGCAGGGCCGGAACACCCATTCCCGAGAACGACATCTGGATCGCCGCGCTGGCCGTCGAGCATGGACTGGAGATCATGAGCGACCACCACCCAGACGTTTCGGGTGGGGCGCTCGCCGGGCGGAATGATCGGCGCCACGTAGAGGAGCCCGTCCTTGACCACGAAGCGGGTCGCGGTTCGCGCTTCGCCTTCGCCGGAGACGAAGAGCCGGTCCTCCACGAACTCGAAGGCGAATCCCGGCCCCTCAAAGCGCCCGGCGAGCGCGGGGGGCTCCTCCTCCGCCCTCCCTACGGGCCGGAGGACGGCCAGAGCCAACAGGATCCACAGCAGCTTTCTCATGAGCCTACGCCCGGGCCAGGCCTAGTAATCCAGCGTGAGGATCCGGCCTCGGGTGAACGAGAAGAACGCCTCGCGGTTGGCCGGCTGAACGCCTTCGGCAAGATCATCGGGACTGCGCCCCGCCGCCTTCAGACACCCCGGACAGGCCATGAGCGTCACCCCCTTCTCGCGCAGAACCGCGATCTGGGTATGGGACGAGGGGAAATGGGCGTAGGTGACGTCCGCGGCGTCGTTCAGCACGGCCTGAACCCCGTCGACATCGAAATAGACCAGCACATCGTGCTGGTCGGCCATCATGGCCGCCATGTTCAGGCCCATCAGCAGGCGGTGGGCATCATTCTCGGCATGGGTGATGTGGACGAACACGCCATCGCGTGGCTCCGGCGAGGGACCGGGCTGGCAGGCTGTGGCGGCGAGGACGACCAGGAGGGCCAGACTCGCGGTCATGGATTTCATGTTTGCTCCCTTGGTGGATGCGGAATAACGACCCGAAGCCTATCGCGATGTTGCAGAGCGGACGTGTCCTGAATCTAGGCGACCAGCGTGCTGCATGGCCAAGATCCCGTCAAGAGGATGGTCCTCGCGCCCCCAGCGCCCGCACCTCGATGTCGCTCTCGGTCTGCACCAGCGCCTCCACGTCCGGCTGGCTGGGGGCGAGGCCGGGGCAGTCCACCACCGCGTCGCGGACCCGGCGGGCCCAGATCGCGTGCATGGGGAGGGTTCCGTGGATGCCCGGGAACTGGCCGTCCGGCTTCTCCGCCGGGTCGGCGTCGGGGGAGGGCCAGGTGGTGACCACGTTGTACAGGCCCAGCCCCCGCACGTTGTCGGCCACGATGGCCGAGCGCACGTCGCGGCTGAGCGGGTTGTCGTTGCTCATCTGGCTCGACCGCATGCGGTTGACGGTGAGCCTGGGATCCTCGATCTCCGGATAGCGCAGGTGGATGTCGCGCAGGGTGACGTTCTCGATGCAGGCCCCGTCCTTGGCGGTGAGCACGATCCGGCCCCGGGTCTCGGCGGTGAAGTTGCTGATGACGATGTTGCGCAGCGTGCCCAGCCCGGGGTCCTTCCGTCCGTGCGACTGGATGTCCAGGTAGATCGGCCGCTCCAGCGGGACCTGGCTCATGGTGCGGCCGGTGATGTTGCTGATGGCCACGTTCTCGATGGTCCCCGCCTCCCACATCTCCATCTGGATCATGCGCAGGGCGGCCCGGACCACGCAGTTGCTGAAGGCCACGTCGCGGATGGCGAAGGCGGTCTCCGCCCCCAGCCCCAGGGCCGCGCAGTTGCTCTCCAGGATGCAGTTGGTGACCACGATCCGCTCGCAGTCGCGGGCGTCGTCGGTGGCCTTGAGGATGATGGCGTCGTCCCCGCAGCGCAGCTCGCAGTCCGATACCCACACGTCGCGGCAGCCGTTGATGTCGAACCCGTCGGTGTTGGGGCCGAACAGATGGTTGTCGACGGTCACCCCCTGGATCCGGACCCGGTCGCAGAGGTAGGTGTGGAGGGTCCAGCCCGGGCTGTTGCGCAGGGTGAACCCGCGCAGCACCACGTCGCGGGAGTTGCGGACCTCCATGAGCGGGCTCACCCGCTTGCCCTTGTGGCGGTGGAACAGCCCCACCGCCCCCTGGCTGCGGTCGCCCATCGGCGGGTCCCAGAACGCCGGGCCCTGGCCGTCGATCACCCCGTCGCCCTCGACGGTCAGCCCCTCGCAGCCGTCGGCGTAGAGCAGGTGGTAGGGCTGGCGGTCCTTGTTGTGACCCCGGGCCAGGTGCTCGTAGGCCTCGATGTCGGGATGGGCCTTCAGCACCGCGCCGCGCTCGAGGCGGAGGGTCATGCCGCCCCGGAGGTGGATGGTGGTGATCTCCCACTCGCCCGGATCCACGCTCACCACGCCGCCGGTGGAGGCGGTCTCGTCGATCAGGGCCTGGAGGGCGGCGGTGGTCTCGCGGACCGGGGCGCCGGGGGACACGCGGCTGGAGAGGTGGGTGTGGTTCATGGGGGCGGAGTGTAGGCGCTCGCCCACGCCACGGCAACCGTCGCGCTTGTTCCGCCGCCGGGGTGCTGCTAAATTCACCGCTCTTCTATCCGGAATCCCTCCCGCCCCGAGGCAAGGAGCCGCCCAATGACCGCACATTCGTCCACCTTCGCATCCGCCCAGCACGCCCGCAACGACCAGCTCCTGAGCCAGGCCCGGTACCTGGGCCGGGAGGTCACCTCCGAGGTGCTGCCGCTCCAGCTCGATATCGCCGCCGTGGAGAGCCTGACCGACGACCAGGCGGCCACCCTCCAGGCCGTGGAGATCGACGCCGCCCGCATCGCCATCCAATCCCTGGCCTCCCTGGCCACCATCGGCGAGCTCGACCACCTCGGGGGCGGGCTCGACCTGATCCCCGCCCTCAACCTCTCCCTCGCGGTCAGCGACTACCGGAAGATCGAGTACACCATCGAGAACGCCCACTGCAGCATCGGCTACTACGGGCTTCTGGCCGCCCACGGGTTCGTGGACCGGAAGGACGTCATCCAGGGCTTCCGCCGCGGGCTCGACATCGCCGGGCACGTGTCGTGGCTGCCCGGGGGCACCCAGCTCAACGGAGGCCGGCTGGGGGTGATGATCCCGGTCGCGGTCGGCCAGGCCCTGGGCAAGCGCGGGATGCTGGGCGACGGCTGCTGGGTGATCACCCACTGCGGCGACGCGGGCTGGATCTCCGGCCAGGCCCTCAACGGCTTCAACGCCGCCGACCTCCACGGCGCCCCCTGCACCTTCGTCATGCACCGCAACGGGATCCAGCTCTCCGGCTCCAACCGGCAGATCATGGACAAGGATCCCCGGCCCATCATCGCCTCCCTGGGCATCGAGATCCTCGAGATCGAGACCGTGAACGACGTCCAGGCCCTCTACGCCGCCTACCGCGAGGCCTACGCCCTGGCCGGGAAGGGCCGGCCCTCCATGATCTACCCCACCGGCAGGACCGGGGTGGCCCTGAGCCAGTTCGCGGCCGATCACGGGATCGAGCAGGAGACCCAGGCGTTCGCGGCCAGGCACGGCGTGCCCTTCGACACCCCGGTGTGGATCCCCGGCTCGCTCATGAGCTACCGCGACATCGAGCCCATGCTGGAGTGCATCTTCCTGGTGAACCAGCTCCCCGGCGGGGCCGGCCACCACGACGGGCACATGAAGGGACGCCAGGAGGAGGAGGTGCTGGGCAACCCCATGATGTCCTTCTCCGACCGCCACCAGGCCGTGCTCGAGGCGCTTCGCCGGGCCCCCGTCCGCACGGTGACCACCCTGGCCCGGCCCGAGCCCGGCTCGGAAAACCTCCCCCTCGACGACCCCGACCTCAAGGACGTGGCCCTGCCCGAGCCCGGCAAGGCGGTGAGCCCCCGCGCCGGCGTGCAGGCCGGCTACGCTCTGGTGGCCAAGAAGTATCCCCGACAGACCTTCATCGTGAGCTGTGACCTCGATCCCTCGACCAAGCTCGACAAGGCCAAGGCCCTGGTCGACGACCAGCACCGGTTCGAGCTGAGCATCGAGGAGCAGGTCGCCACCATGGTCGCCGACGGGCTGGCCATGGCCACCCACGAGCCCCAGCTCAACGTGTTCTCCACCTTCTCCGCCTTCTTCGAGGGCATCGCCCGCGAGGGCCTCGAGCTGTGGCGCTACCAGCGCAACCTCAACGGGGTCAACGAGGGGCTCAACGTCACGCTCCACATGTCCCATGTGGGTGCCTGCACCGGCCGCGACCATTTCTCCGGCTGGTCGCTGGACTGGGTGACCCTGGCCCTCGGCTACCTCCCCTATCTGCACCGGTTCTACGCGCCCGCCGACGCCCGGGCCGCCTTCCTGGCCGTCAAGGATCTGGCCGCCCACTACGGCGGCCACCTCATCGGCATCCCACGCGACAACCTGCCCGTGCTGGCCGGCGCCGACGGCAGCCCGCTCTGGAATCCGGGCGACGCCTGGGAGGCGGTCACGCCCTACCGGACCCACGAGGGGGCGAAGAAGGCCATCCTCGCCCTCGGCGCTCCGGCCTACCTGGCCGGCGAGGCCGCCGAGGAGCTGACCGCCGCCGGCGATCCGACCGATGCGCTGGTGGTCAACGGCCTGCCCCTGCCCGGAGGACAGATCGGGCGCTGGGCTGAGCAGTACCCGGGCGGGCTGGTCACCATCGAGGACGGGCTCATCGGCTGCGACCGCAGCGGCCTGCGCGGATTCGCGGGGCTGGTGGCCGGGAACCTCCACGGGACCGGGGTGCCGTTCGGTGCCGTGGGCATCGTCGATCCCCGCATCGCGCCCTCCGAGGGCCACCTCGAGGTCTGGGAGCACTTCGGCATCACCAAGGCCGCGCTGGTCGAGGCCGTCCGGGGTCTCTGACCTCCCCGCGAGTCCCGCGCGCAGCCCGTAGCCGCGCCCGACCCCAGTCCGCGTCCCGGCCGACGGACACGCGGCCAGGGCGTGGACGACCACGAGTCCGCGTCCCGCCGGAGACCATGCGCGTCAACCCAAGCGGATTCGGAAACTGCCGATAGCTCGTCCGGATGCCCCAACGGGGCTACGTAGCCCCAGCCCAGGGTTGCGAGGAACGAGCTACCCTGGGTATCAGGGCCCGATAACACCCCAACCCTGAAGGGGTTGCGTCTGACCCCGACAGCGCTCTCGGCGAAGTGGACGCAACCCCGTTAGGGTAGGCCCATGGGGTGCCGCGAACCCAGGGTAGCGGCCGGACCGCAACCCTGGGCTGGCGGATGGAACCCCGTTGGGGTTCGGAAGAAGCTCCTGGATTCATCTTGGGTGTAGTGGAGCGTCCGGCGGTTTGACATGACCCCGACGCCCGAGTACTCGTTTCTAGAGGAGAGTACATGGCCGCATGAAGCGCCTTTCCAAGAGCGTCCGGTGGACCGCCGCGGGTCTTCTCGCAGCCGTCGCGGTGGTCGCGGCCTCCAGCCTGATCCTCGGCCCGTTCGGCTCCTATTCCGTCTGTGACCGCTGCGGCGCGCTGCGCAGGACCACGGCCTGGCAGATACCCCACTCGTCGGTGACCCTGTTCACGCGCTCCACGGATTCGGACTCGGCGCTGAGTCGGGTTCTGCTCGCGAACGGCATCGTCGAGCCGCACGAGCATCGTTGGCGGTTTGGACACGGCAGCGGCAACGGAATCCTGTGCGCCATCGGGCCTGGGCGACACATCCGATCCGCCGCCGGTTCCGATGAACTTGCAGATCTCGTACTTCACCTGCACACGGACGGCGAGACCGCGTTGAGGGACCGGCTCGTGCAGCAGGCTTTGGACCCGGCCACATCGCGTTCCGTCTGGGCATGGGTTCTCAGTGCGCCCACCCCCCTGACCAGCACCTCCGATCTCCGCAGGGGGATCGCTGAGATCTCCGAGTTTCTGGAGTATATCGAGGAGATGGCGGCTGCATACATGGGGCCGTGATGGCTCGTGGCCGAACCTTTGGGTTCCATTGGAAGCGCAGAGCTCCCTCGGGACGCTGTCGAACGGCCGCCACAACCGCGCCGCCAGGGATCTCCCCTCCAATCCCCAGTCCCCGGTCCCCGCGGCTCCGCCGCCCGCCC
>PXDE01000440.1 GCA_003566475.1 PVC group bacterium
GGCCCCGCCGACCGACTCCAGGCCCAGACCCTGACCCGTGAGGACGCCCGCCAGTTCTTCACCCAGTTGGGCGTTCCCTTCCCGGAAGGCACGGCGGTCCGGTACATCCCGGCCCGGTCCCTGCTCGTGGTCACCAACACCCGCGAGAACCTCGAGCAGATCGAGCGGATCCTCGAGCAGCTCCGCGACACTCCGCCCCAGGTCGAGATCGAGGCGCGGTTCGTGGAGATCAACCAGACCGACCTCGAGGCCCTGGGCTTCGAGTGGATCCTCTCCGACGACTTCGAGATCGCGGCCCGCCGCGGGATCGGTCCCATCTCCACCCGGGAGCGCATCGTGGCCCGCCGGGATGAGCGCGGCATGACCCGCGGCCTCCGGTTCTGGGACCTCGGACCGACCGGGATCGGCCCCTCGGGCAACATCGGCGGCGATGGGGTCGAAGGATCAGAGAGCAACAACTTCCTGGGCGCGGTGATGACCTTCTCCGGCATCCTCACCAACCCGGAACTCAACCTGGTGATCCACGCCCTGAGCCAGCGGGCCAACACCGACCTCCTCTCCGCGCCGCGGATCACCACCCGCAGCGGCCAGAACGCCCAGATCCAGGTGGTGCAGGAGATCATCTATCCGACCCAGTTCGATTCGGACGTCACCACGCTCACGGCGGGCGGGGCGGGCGTGGCCGACTCCCGGGTGGTCACCATCTCCCCCGGAGGCTTCGAGACCCGCGAGGTCGGCGTCATCCTCAACGTGACCCCCACGGTGGGCCCGGACGGCTACACCATCGAGCTGGCCATGGTGCCCGAGGTGGCCGAACTGGTGGACTGGCTGCAGTACGGCTCCTCCGTGGAAGGCACCTCGTACAACATTCCCCAGCCCATCTTCGAGACCCGGCGGGCCACCACCACCATCTCGGTGTGGGACGGCCAGACCGTGGTGCTGGGCGGCCTCATCCGCGAGTCGGTGAGCACCTTCGACGACAAGATCCCCCTGCTCGGGGACATCCCCCTGCTCGGGCGCCTGTTCCGGAGCAAGGGCAGCCGGAGCGTGAAGCGCAACCTGCTCATCTTCGTGACCGCCCGACTCGTGGACCCGGCCGGCAATCCCGTGAACCGGCTGGCCCCCACCGAGATCGTCCCCGGCGACTGATCCCGGCCCGAGTCCGGTCCTGACCTGCCGCGAGCGTTCCGATTCCCATCGGACGCCTGCGGCCCATGTCCATCCTGATCGCGCATGAAGCGTATCTGGCTCCCCGCCGCCCTGGAGGCGGTCCTGGTGCTCTGCCTGGTGCTGACCGGCTTCGGGCTTCGGCGCCTGACCTACGAGGGCGAGCGGTCCGAGCATGGTCTGGACCTGCCGTTCACCCGGGAGAGCGCCCTGGCCTTCCGTCGCGTGCGGATGGCGGCGGAAGCCGGCCGGCTGCCCCGGCACGATCCGGGGGTGATGCATCCCGAGGGCATCGACCCCTACCAGACCTATGAGATCAGCCGGGAATGGGTCTACCCGGCGCTGCTCCGGCTGACCCCGCGCGGCTGGCCGCTGGCGGAGCGGGTCCGGTGGCTGGAGGTCGCCTGGTTCAGCCTGGGCATCGCGGCCATGTACGCCTGGCTGCGCCTGCACACCGGATCGCGCTGGGCGGGCACGGTTGCCGCCGGTCTGTGGGCATGCAGCTTCGGGGCGGTGGTCCGGAGCACCGGACTCGAACTTTCCGGCGACACGTTCGCGCTGCCCCTGGTGCTGGGCCACTTCGCGCTGGACGCGGCGGCGGGCCGGGCGGGATCGGGCCGGACCCGCGTCGGCTGGGCCGTGGCATCCGCGCTGGCCCTGGCCGCCGCCGCCTGCTCCTGGGATCTCGTCCAGGTCGTCATCCTCCTGCGGGCCCTCGTGTTCATCGTCCACCACATCGCCCGGGGCCGTCCGGAGCCGGGATGGGGATGGCGCTGGGGCCTACCGTCCGTCGCCGTCCTCCTCGCCGCGGTCCTCAATCCCTACCTCCGGCACCAGCACGCCCTGGCCTCCCCGGGATATCTGCTGACCCTGGCCGGTCTTCTCGCGGCGGCCCTGCCTCTCCACGCCGGCGCCCGGGACCGGTGGGTCCGGCTGGGGACGGTGGCGGTGGTGGTCGGGGTGGGGCTGGGGCTGGGCGCGATGTACCGCGACCATTACGGCCATTTCCGCGAGCTGATGGTCGCGGTGATCCGGTTCCGCAATCAGAAGCCCGAGGATCCCTCGCTCCTGACCTACGAGCAGCGGATCCTGTGGGTGCCCCCGCTGAATCCGCCCACGCTCCTCCTCACCCGGGCGTTCTTCCCCTCCCTCTGGTTCGTCCTCCCCGCGCTGGCCCTGGCCGGTCTGCGGAACCCCGGCCGCCGGGTCCGGATCGCGGTCTGGGTCTGGATCGCCCTGGTCTTCGTGTCGCCGTACCTGGTCGGCCTGGCCGGGGGAGCGGAATCTCCGAATCCCTGGTTGACGCGAACCCTGACCTTCCTTATGGTAGGCGTACTTCCTGCGCTGGCTCTGGTAGGCGCTGTTCGCCTTGGAGCCTCCCTTCGCATCGTGGCCTGGGGTTGGATCGTCGCGGTCCTGGCGTACGGACTGTTCGTGAAGTTTCACCTGTTCGCGGCCCTGTTCGCCGCTCCGCTGGCGGGCCTGGCGGCCGCACGAGGACTTTCGGGCCCGCGCCGACGCGGGATCGTGGAGATCACCGTCCTGCTGGCCCTTTCGCTCACATGGGAATCCCTCAACACCGTCGCCCGGGCACAGGGCACCATCTCCCGCGCGGTCGAGTACGCCGACCTCAAGGAGCTCGTGGGCTGGTTCGGTCCGGACCTGCCGCCGGCCCCGGTGGTGGCCAATTTCCCGGTCAGCGGCCCGCTGCTGGCCTATGCGGACACCCCGATCGTGCTGCATCCGAAGTTCGAGCAGCGCGGGATCCGGGACCGGGTCCGGGCGTATGGCGAGGCCCTGTTCAAAGGCACCGAGGAGACCTTCCGCGACTGGGTGGACGACCACGAGGCGGTCTACTATGTCCATGGCATCGGGGAGTTCGCCTCCTGGGGCATTCCCGGGCAGATGCGCTACATGGTGGATGCGGTGGACGCGGGGCCGGAGACCGCCGCCCGCATCCTCGAACAGGCCGCGCAGGAGGGCCGCGACACCCGCTACTTCCGGTTCGAGCGGGGCAACCGCAAGTACGCGGTCTTCTCGATGCTCACCCGGGCCGACCAGCGGCGGGCCGAGACCTGGATGGTCACCGCCCGCGACAATCTGGCCCGGGGCGAATGGCGCATGGCCGAGCTGGCCGCCGAGCGGGCCCTGGCCCTCGATCCCCACACCCCGGGGGCCATGGACCTGCTGGCCACCGTGGACCGGATCCGCAGGCGGCAGGAGCCGGGAGGTGACCGCCCCTAAGTCCACACTGGCCGCGCTCACCGGCGGGGTGGCCTGCGGCAAGAGCACGGTGGCCGCGATCCTGCACGGGGCCGGGGTCGGGATCTGCGATGCCGACCGCCTGGCCCGGGAGGCTCTGGCCCCCGGAACGCCCGGGGCCGCCGAGGTGAAACGACGATTCGGCCCCGGCGTGGTCGGGCCCGACGGAGAGATCGACCGCGATGCCTTGCGACGCCAGGTGCTGGCCGATCCGGCCGCCCGCAAGGAGTTGGAGACCATCGTGCATCCCCGCGTCCGCGCGGCGTGGCAGGCCTGGGCCGATGGCTGCCGCCGGGACGGCCGGCGGGGAGCGGTGGTCATCCCGCTTCTGTTCGAGGTGGGCGCGGACCGGGAGGACTGGACGGCCATCGTCTGCGTGGCCGCGCCGGAGACGGCCCAGCGCGAGCGGCTGGCCCGCCGGGGCTGGACGGAGGCGGAGATCGACGCGGTGCTGGCCGCCCAGTGGCCGCTGGAGACGAAGATGAAGCGCTCGGATCATGTGATCTGGAACGATGGAACCCTGGAAGACCTGAACCAAACCGTGCTCGCCCTCGCCGGGCGGATCTGGAAGGAGACCCCATAGCATGTCGCCACCCAACCCCAATCCCAACCACCGCCGCCGCCGCGGCCGCCGTCAGGGCGGCCACCGGGGAGGGCACCGCCACCACCCGCGTCCCGCCCACGACCTCGACGCCTCCGCCGAGGCCAAGCTGGCCGAGGAGATGGAGCAGCGGGACGGGCCGCGCCTCGACCTCACCGATCTCCAGGCCTCCAAGGTCCCCGACCTCCTCCGCATGGCCGAGGAGTACGGGCTGACCGAGGTCGCCAACCTCCAGAAGCACGAGCTGATCTTCGAGATCCTCAAGGCCAACTTCGCCGCCAACGGGCGCATGTTCGGCCGGGGCGTGCTCGAGATGATGCCCGACGGCTTCGGGTTTCTGCGCTCGCCGCTCTCCAACTACCTGCCCTGCCCGGAAGACATCTATGTCTCGCCCTCGCAGGTCCGGCGGGCCGGCCTGCGCCGCGGGGAGCTGGTCGAGGGCGAGATCCGGCCCCCGGACGAGAAGGAGCGGTTCTTCGCCCTCCTCAAGGTGGACAAGATCCACGGCGAGGATCCGGCGTCGGCCAAGAAGCTGGTGCCCTTCGAGAACCTCACCCCGCTGTTCCCGGACGAGCGCCTGGTCATGGAGACCGACGCCAGCAACATCTCCATGCGGGTGATGGACATCCTCACCCCCATCGGCAAGGGCCAGCGCGGGCTCATCGTGGCCCCGCCCCGCACCGGCAAGACCGTGCTCCTCCAGCAGATCGCCAACTCGATCTCCAAGAACGACCCCGACGCCAAGCTCATCATCCTCCTCATCGACGAGCGGCCCGAGGAGGTCACCGACATGCAGCGCAACACCAAGGCCGAGGTGCTCAGTTCGACCTTCGACGAGCCGCCGGACCGGCACGTGCAGGTGGCCGAGATGGTCACCGACATGGCCAAGCGGATGGTGGAGCGGGGCCAGGACGTGGTGATCCTGCTCGACAGCATCACCCGGCTGGCCCGGGCCTACAACACGGTGCAGCCGCATTCCGGCAAGATCCTCTCCGGCGGCGTGGACGCCAACGCCCTCCACAAGCCCAAGCGGTTCTTCGGGGCCGCCCGCAACATCGAGGGCGGAGGCAGCCTCACCATCATCGCCACCGCCCTGGTCGACACCGGCAGCAAGATGGACGAGGTGATCTTCGAGGAGTTCAAGGGCACCGGCAACATGGAGCTGGCCCTGGACCGGGCCCTGGTCGACAAGCGGATCTTCCCCGCCATCAACATCGAGCGGTCCGGCACCCGGAAGGAGGAGCTGCTCTTCCATCCCGACGAGCTCTCGCGGATCTGGATCCTCCGCAAGGCCCTCAACGGGGTGCCCCCGGTCGAGGCCATGGAGCTGCTCATCAACCGGCTGAAGAAGACAAAATCGAACGCGGAGTTCCTGATGGCGCTCCAAGCCTAGACCCATGCCTTCGGCCCCGACCCAGCCCCTGTCCTCCCCGGGGGGAACCCGGATCCGTCCCGCCGCCGCGGCGGTGACGGCCGGGCTGGTGTCGCTGTTCCTCCACGCCTGGCTCATCCGCGACTGCCCGCCGCTCCCCCTGGGACGGATTCCCGACCGGCCCCCCGCGCCCCGGTTCCACCCCGTCGCCCTGGGCCAGGTCCGGCCCCGGCCCGACCCCGTTCCCGCCGACCGGTCGGCCCTCGTCCCCCGCGCCCCCGGCGCGCCCGAGCTGCCGGACCCGGCCCGGCGCATGATCGAGGAGATCGCCCGCAGCCTCGCCGACCGCCCCCCCGAGCTGGCGGTGGTCCCCCCGGCCGGGTCCGACCGGCCCACCGCCGCCGTGGAGACGCCGGGCGCCCGGGAGGTCTGGTCGGCCCGGCAGGAGATCCTCGAGATCGAGGACCGCCGGGTCCGGGACGCCGACGCCGCCATTCCGCGCCGCATCGAACCCGCCGCCGTGCGCGGCCCCGGCGCTCCCGACCTGGCCCCTCCCGAGGCCGCCCCCCTGGCCGCCCGAGAGCTGGCCGCCCTCGGCGCGGGCGGCCCCCGGCCCTCGGTCGCCGACGCCGTGACCGCGCTCGCCCTTCCCGTCCCCGTGCCCGGTCTCGGGTCGGATTTCTCCCCCCTCCCGCCCGACGGCTGGCTTCCGGACGCGGACCTGACCGACCCCGCCGCCCCGGACGGGGTCGAGGATCTGCTGGCGTTCACCGTCCGGGCGTTCGCCCCCGCCGACGAGCCGGGCTGGGTGTACTATCGCATCCATATCGAGCGGGCGGGGATCGAGGCCCTTCCCGTCATGGGGCGCAACGTCCTGTTCATCCAGGACGCGTCGCTCAGCATGGGCCAGGCCAAGCTCGACCGCGCCAAGGAGGGCCTGCGCCAGGCTCTGGCCACCCTCGGACCCCAGGACCGGTTCGAGATCATGGTCTTCCGCGAGGACGTGCAGCGCTGCTTCGGGGCGTGGGCCGCCCCCACCGCCGCCAACCTGGCCCGGGCCCGCTGGTTCGTCGACACCATGCCCCTCCGGGGCAGCACCGATGTGCTCGCCTCGCTCGAGGCCCTGGCCGCCATGCCCCGCGATCCCCATCGGGCCACCGTGGCCATCATGGTCAGCGACGGCATCCCCACCGTGGGCATGGTCGACAGCTCGGAGATCATCGGCGCCTTCTCCCGGGCCAACCAGGGGAGGGTATCGGTGTTCACCGCCGGCGGCGGTCCCCGGGTCAACCACTTCCTGCTCGATTTCCTCAGCTTCAAGAACCGGGGCGACACCCTGGTGGTGCCCGAGGTCGCGCGGCTCGGCCAGGCCCTCCTGAGCTGGAATCAGGCCCTGCGCCGCCCCGTGCTCACCGACCTTCGGTTCCGCCTCTCCAACCTCGCCGACGAGGATGTCTTCCCGCGGCAGCTCCCCCACCTGTTTCTCGATCGTCCGCTCGTGCTCTACGGACGGGCCCGGGTCGGCGAGGCGGGGGCCATCCGCATCGCGGGGCGGTCCGGCGGGGAGGAGAAGGACATCGTGTTCGCGTTCGCCCCGGGCGAGGCCGCCCCGGGCGGCCCCGCTCTCCGGGTGGCCTGGGCCCGCCAGAAGCTCTACGACCTCCTCGCCCGCCACCTCGAAGACCCCCGCCCCGAACGGCTGGCCGAAGCCAGGGCGTTCGCCGACCGCCACGGCCTCCAGATCCCCTACCC
The DNA here is from genome assembly GCA_003566475.1 of PVC group bacterium. Taxonomy (GTDB): domain Bacteria; phylum Verrucomicrobiota; class Kiritimatiellia; order SS1-B-03-39; family PXDE01; genus PXDE01. The sequence continues at coordinate 7,155 of PXDE01000440.1, forward strand.
GGACGACCTGCCCGGACTGCGCGGCCCATGAACTGTTTGCGTGGACGCCCGCCCGCCATTGACCGGGTCCAGGTTCAAGCGCGCACGGGACCAGGTCCCGTCCGGCCTGGTTGCGGTCGTCCCCTCCGGTCGGGAAACCGTCCGACCGGACACGTTCCCGACCAGATGGGAGGCGGCCAACCGGTCGGAAAACTGTCCGACCGGACACGTTTCCGACCGGATGGGAAGGCGGCCAGCCGGTCGGGGAACTGTCAGGTACGTGCGATATCCGGAGCGCTATGAGGCGTCTGACTTGCGGAGCCCGGCGTCCACCACCTCCTTGGCCGTCGCCTCCGCCTGCCGGACCACGTCGGGCAGGCTAAGGCCCCGATAGGAGCTGCCGGTGAGATAGAGCCCTGGATGGACGCGGGCCGCCGCCATCCACTGGTCCACCTGATCCAGATGGCCCACGTCATACTGAGGGTTCCCCTGGGGCCAGCGGTGAATCCACACCCGGGTCGGCTCGGCCCGGATTCCGGTCAGACGGGCCAGATCCTCCCGGGCGGCGGCCCGGAGTGCATCGTCCTCGAGGGCCACCACCGATTCCGTCAGGTCGTTGCCCACGAACAGGCGCAGCAGGACCAGGTCGGGATCGGGGAGCCGGCCCGGGAACTTGGTGCCGCTCCAGGTGCCGGCGGTCACCGCCCGCTGCGCCTTCCGGGGCACGAGGAAGCCGAAGCCCGCGTCCATGTCGGGCTTGGGGAGAGCCCGGCGGCGGAAGGCCAGGGTCAGGTTGGCCGTGCTCACGAAGCGCAGGCGGCGGAGGTCCGTGGCCAGTCCCGCGTCGAACGGCGCCACCAGCCGGGCCGCCTCGGGAGCGGGGACGGCCAGGACCACCGCCTGAGCCCGGACCTCCATGTCGCCGGACCGAATGAGCCAACCTGCCGGTGTGGGGGTCAGGGCTGTCACCTGACACCCCATCTCCGGCGCGGTCCCCAGTCGGGATTGGATCCGGTCGGTCAGGGTCTGCATACCGCCCCGGAGCGAGACAAAGGGGGCGGGCGGGTCGCCGCGCCGGGCCCCCGCCGCCGTCCGCATGCCGCGGATGACGCTGCCGTGCTTCCGCTCGAGGTCGCGGAACCGGGGAAAGGTGGCGAGCAGGCTCAGGCGTTCGGGATCGGCGGTGTAGATCCCCGACATCATGGGCCCGGCCAGGTCGTCCACCACCTCCTGCCCGAACCGGCGGCGCAGGAACGAGGCCACGCTCTCGTCTCCCTCCGGCGCGCCGTCCGGCATCCACAGGTCGCGGACCATGCGAAGCTTGCCCCGCCAGCTCGGAATGCCTGCGGTCAGGAGGGATCCTCCCCGGGTGGGGATGCCCATCCGGAAGCCTTCGGGGTAGGGGAGGAGCCTTCCGTCGCCCCGGGCCAGCGCCACCTTCATGCGGGCCACGTCGCAGTCGAGCAGGTCGTCGGCCAGCCCCAGCTCCCGGCACAGGGCCAGACCCCAGGGCTTCTCCCGGAACATCGAGTCCGGCCCGCCCTCGATCACCAGCCCGTCCGGACGCTCGGTCACCACCTTGCCCCCCGCCCGGTCCCGGGCCTCCAGGATCCGTACCTGCGCCGCCATCCCCCGGGCCCGCGCCTCCTTGCGCAGGAACCACGCCGTGCTCAGCCCGGCGATCCCGCCCCCGACGATCACGATCTGAAAGTCTTCCGCATGCACCATGGCCGCCAACCTAGCAGGCCCCGCCCCCGGCGGCTACCAGATCACGCCATGCCCCGCGATCCACGGTTTGCCGGCCGGATTGTCCCCACTTCTCACTTCGTACTTCGTCAATCGTCAATCTTCGGTTTCCGCGAATCCCGCATCCCGCATCCCGCAACTTGTCCGACGAAGCTTCTGAGCGAAGTCGGATCGCCCCAGCCGTCTCACCCCTCATCCGGCTGAGCCCGGCGGCTCAGCGGCCGTCACTGCTCTGAGACACACTCCCCCGATTTCGCGGATAAGCCGTTGGTCCGCAAAAGTATATGATCGAACGGGCGCGGCCCAAGTAGTCCGCTGTCTGTGACAGCGGACCGCGCGTGGAACGAGCCTTCCCGGGCGGAAGAGAAGCCATGGTCGGACCTTCCTCTTGCCAGGCGCGGCTCATACGGCCTCGCTGTCACAGACAGCGAGGTACTGGCATGCATCCCGCATCACGTATCGCGTATCCCGCACCGCCCCCGCCGTCCCCCCCTCATCCGGCTGAACCCAGCGGTCCAGCGGCGGCGACTGATCACCGACCATTGCCATTCCCCTCCGCTGCCGTATACTCGCGGCTTTCGGAACGGCGCCTATGATCAAGAACGACAAGTGGATCCGCGAACAGGCCCGCACGGGCATGATCGACCCCTTCGAGGAGGCCCTGATCCGCAAGGTGGACCGGCGCCCGGTTCTCTCCTTCGGGCTCAGCAGCTACGGGTACGACATCCGCCTCTCGCCCAAGGATTTCCGGATCTTCCGGCATATCCCCGGCACCGTGGTCGATCCCAAGCACTTCCAGGCCGCCAATCTTGAGCCGACCCCCCTCCACGAGGACGAGCGCGGCCATTTCTTCATTCTGCCCTCCCACAGCTACGGCCTCGGGGTGGCCCTCGAATGTCTCGACGTCCCGAAGAACATCACCGTGCTCTGCATCGGCAAGAGCACCTACGCCCGGATCGGGTGCATCGCCAACCTCACCCCCGCCGAGGCGGGATGGAAGGGCCACCTCACCCTCGAATTCTCCAACGCTTCCCATGCCGACTGCCGGATCTATGCCGGGGAGGGCATCGTGCAGCTTCTCTTCCTGGAGGGGGAGCCGTGCGGCACATCCTACGCCTGCCGGGAAGGGAAGTACCAGAACCAGGCCCACGAAGTCACCTTGCCCCGAGTCTGATCCGCCATGCCGACCGACGAACCGCTCGACCTTCCCTTCCGTCCGCGCCGACTCCGCCGCACCCCGGCCATCCGGGCCCTTGTCCGCGAGACCCGGCTCGGCGTGGACAACCTGATCCAGCCCCTGTTCGTCACCGAAGGCGACGGGGAGCCCGAACCCATCGCCACCATGCCCGGCCAGTTCCGGTGGCCGGTGCGGCACCTGGTCGAGGAATGCCGGATCCTGGCCGGTCTCGGCGTTCCGGCCGTGAATCTGTTCGGGAACTGCACGCGCAAGGACGATCAGGCCACCGAGGCGGTGAATCCGGATGGGCTGGTCCCCCGGGCCATCCGCGCCCTCAAGGCGGCCGTGCCCGGGCTGTGCGTCCAGACCGACCTGGCCCTCGATCCGTACGCTTCGCATGGCCACGACGGTCTGGTCATCGGCGGCGAGGTGGCCAACGACGCGACGGTGGCCGTGCTCCGCGAGATGGCCCGCGTCCATGCCGAGGCCGGGGTGGACTGGGTCGCCCCCTCCGATATGATGGATGGCCGGGTGGCCGCGATCCGCGACACCCTGGACGAGGCCGGGCACACCGGCGTGGGCATCCTCGCCTACTCCGCGAAGTACGCCTCCTGCTTCTACGGCCCCTTCCGGGGCGCGCTCGACTCCGCCCCCCGGCACGGCGACAAGAAGACCTACCAGATGGACCCCGCCAACGTCCGCGAGGCCCTGCGCGAGATCGAGCTCGATATCGAGGAGGGGGCGGACGTGGTGATGGTGAAGCCGGGGCTGCCCTGCCTGGACGTGATCCGGGCCGCCCGCGACGCCTTCGACATTCCCATCGCCGCCTACCAGGTGAGCGGGGAGTACGGCATGATCCTCGCCGCGGCGGAGAAGGGCTGGATGGACGCCGATACGGCCATGCTGGAGACCCTCACCGCCCTGCGCCGGGCCGGGGCCGACATGATCCTCACCTACTTCGCCCGCCGCGGCGCCGAGCACCTCCGCGGGACGGCCCCCTGATGCCCACCTACGTGTACTGCGAGGTCCGCGAGGACGGGTCGGATGGCGACCGGTTCGAGGTCGTCCAGCGCATGAGCGACCCTCCGCTCACGGAGCATCCCGAGACCGGCCGCCCGGTGCGTCGCGTGTTCCAGCCCCCCAACCTCGGCCTCAAGCACACCCCGGGCCAGGAGAAGCGCCTCACCGACCCCGCCTACCAGGCCAGCAAGGGCTTCACCCGCTACGAGAAGGACGGCGCCGGTCGTTACGTGAAAACGGCGGGGAGGGAGGGCCCCTCATCGTTTCCGGGCGGATGATGCCCGGACTCCACGCCCCTGGCCCCTATGCGGTGATCCTTCTCCTTCCCATGCAATCCCTGAACCCTGAACACTCCCTCTGGCTCTGAGACACCCATGCACGCCACGCCCTACAAACCACTTCTTCCCAACAGGATGACCCCGACGTGGCACGGGGGCGCCTGCCCCCGTGCCCTGCCCCCAGAACAAGCCGTTGGCTCGCGAGAGATTCCACGCCACCTGAAGGATCCCAGAGGCCCGGGGGGAGGCCCCCCGCGGGCCACGAATAGGCCAGTCCGCACTTCGTCAATTTGCCTTCGTCAATCGTCAGTCTTCGGTTTCCCGGAACCCACATCCCACATCCCACACCTCACATCGCGCCAGCCGTCTCACGCCTTATCCGGCTGAACCCAGCGGTTCAGAGGCGGCGACTGACCCCTGACCACTTCCCCCCCATGCCCGACATCCCCTTCTACATCCAGAACTGGAACCCGGAGGCCCTTCACCTCGCGGGGCCGCTGGCCGTGCGCTGGTATGGCCTGGCCTACCTCGGGGGACTGGTGGCGGGATGGCTGCTGCTGCGGCGGTTCTCCCGCAAGGGCTGGTTCGCCATCCCGGCTCCGGAGACCCAGGCCTACACTGTGTACCTGGTGCTGTTCGGGGTGTTCCTGGGCGGGCGCCTAGGCTATCTCGTATTCTACAATCTCTCCGAGTTCATCCAGGACCCCACGCTCCTGTTCCGGATCTGGGAGGGAGGGATGGCCAGCCACGGCGGGGTGATCGGGGTGACCCTGTACATGCTCTGGGTGGCCCGACGGCGCAGGATCCCGGTCTGGAACCTCTCCGACAACACGGTGTGCGTGGTCCCCGCCGGCCTCGCCCTGGGCCGGTTCGCCAACTTCGTCAACGGCGAGCTGTGGGGACGGGTCACCGAGGTTCCATGGGCGGTGGTGTTCCCCCGCGAGGCCGTCCTCGCACCGGGATCCCCGCTGTCCGGGGAACCTCCCTATCCGCTGGAGAGCATCCGGATCGCCTGGCATCTGGAGCTTCTCCAGCCGCGGCATCCCTCCCAGCTCTACCAGATGGTCGGCGAGGGGCTGTGGCTGCTCGCGCTGCTCCTGATCCTCCGCCACACCCGGTGGTCGCGGGCCCGGCCGGGCCGCCTCACCTGGGTGTTCCTCCTCGGCTACGCGGTCGTCCGCATCCTGGCCGAGTTCTTCCGCGAGCCCGATCCCGGCATCCCGCTCTGGTTCGGCTGGATGACCCGAGGCCAGGCCCTCTCGCTCCTCATGGTGGTCGGCGCGGCGGTCGTGGCCTGGTGGCCGAAGGGGGAGGGGAAGGAAGGGAGGCGGTGATCGGTGACCGGTGATCAGTGATCGGCGATCGGTGATCATTGATCAGTAGTGGTCAGCGGCCGGTAGTCCGTGGTCAGGCCAGGCCGCTGAACCCCGCCGTGGCGGGGTTTAGCCGGATGAGGGGAGAGACCCGGGGCGAAGGGTGATGTGCGGCCGCCGGGAACCGCAGAACCGCAGAATGTCGAAGTCTGAATGCCGACGTGCAGACTGGCCTTCCTCGTGGCCCGTGGGGGGCCTCCCCCCGGGCCTCTGGGCTCCATCGGGTGGCCCCGGCCTACGCTCGGGTCAGGAGGTCCCTTCTGGGGGCAGGGCACGGGGGCGGGCGCCCCCGTGACACGACGGATCCATCCTATTGGAAAACAGTGGTTTGCGAGGCACAGCGTGGTTGGTGTCTCAGTGCAGGGACGCCCGGTGAGCCGCTGGGTTCAGGCGGATGAGGGCCAAGAGACGCCACGGCAAGACCAAGCGCCCTGTGGCGGCCGCTCGATGGAGTCTGCGACTGAGAGCGGCTTCCGTCCACCGTGTTCGGCCTCTTTCCCGCGTCGAATTCCCCCGCGTCCCTGGTCCGGAGCCGTTCTCCCTCGCGGACTCGGTCGAACGGCCGCTACATGGGGGAGGGGGACCCGGTCAAGGGGGGGCCTCGGGGGCGCCGCCTCCACGGTGAATCTCACCGATCATAACCTCGACCTGATCCAGCCGGAGGATCGAGAGCAGGAAGTTCGAGAAGTCAGCGGGATCGGGAGCGTGGTCGGCGGCTTCCCGTCCGGTCAGCCAGCGGCGCAGTCGCAGCTTCTGGTGCGGCGTCAGATCGAGCCGCTCCACGGTTCCAGCCCACGCTTCGGGAATCTCGGCAAGGGCTTCGTCGGGCCCGGGCCCTCGGACGTCCTGGATGGTGTGGAGGGTCACGGGACCGGCCCCGGCCGCCCGGAGCACATCCATGAGGCGCACCATGATGGCGAACGGCGTGGCCGGTTCGGCCATGATGAAGACCCGGGCGCCCTCCCGTTCCTCAAGGATGGCTTGCAGACGCGCCACCAAGTCGCCATCCGCCACCTCTTCGTCTTCGATCCGGACGCGGGACTCGCGGTCCACGGAGATCCGCAGCGGGGGCGCGTCCGGAAGGCGCACAAGCTCCAGTTCGTCCGGCCCGAGCACGGGGATACCATCAGATCCCGTTTCAGAAACCTGCGAAGGCGGGTCGGAAGGCTGCTCAAGTCTTCCGAGGTCGGTGGAGGCATCGCCGCCCGCATCGGGCCCGATGGCTGCTTCGGCCGGGACGACGCGTCCAATGCGGAAGCCCCAGCCGTAGTCGAGGTATTCGGGGAAGACCCCAGCGCGGATCGCCGAGCGGCAGCCCCTGGCCGTGATGCCCCAGTTCCCGCCACGGAAGACGCGACTCAACCCCGAACCAGGTCCGGCCGGGTCGGTCACGGCGCCGCCGGGCAACCGGTCTGCGTACCTGTCCCGGCACCATTCCCTCACGTTCCCGTGCATGTCGAAGAGCCCCCAGGCGTTCGGAAGCTTCAGACCCACCGGCCGGGTCGAACGCCTTGAATTGGCGCCGTACCATCCCGCCCGATCCAGATCGGCCTCGGTCGTCCCTGTGTAGTACGGCGTCTGGGTCCCCGCCCGGCAGGCATACTCCCACTCCGCTTCGGTCAAGAGGCGGTACGTTCCTTCGGGCACCCCTTCCATATCGCACAGCCTCCGCAGGAACTCCTCGGTCTCCGTCCAGCTCACATAGTAGATCGGGTGGTCCGGGCCTTCACCCACCAGCGGCCACGTCCGATCGGCCAGGTCGCGCTGCTGGCGCACCGTCCGCCCCATAACCCGCTCCCACTGGCCCTGGGTCACAGGATACCTCCCCACGTACATCGGGCGCGTCAGGGTCACTCTGGTCTGTGGGCCATCCCAGGGGAAGCGGCCCTGCTCATCGTCCGGGCTCCCCATGGTGAACGTCCCCGCTGGCACCAGCCGGAACCGGATGCCGGTCCTGGCGCTCTGAACTTCCAGGGGCAGTCCCAGCCCCTCCGCCGCCTGCCGCTGCCGCTGCTGGGCCTCCGCGGACCCTTCGGCCAGACCCTCCAGCGGCGCAAAGGAGGCGTCGGCGACCGGGAGGAGATCGTGGGCAAGGACTCCGGCTGGGGGCTGGACTTCCTCAGGGGCCTCCGTGGGTTCGCGGAGGTCGGCCACGTACCCGGCCAGGTCTCCCCGCACGGGCCACCAGCCCCGTCCCTCGCTCCAGATCAGCTCCGTGTCCGGGCCGACGCTGCTCAGGTCGAGAGAGACCTGGATCTGGTGCGTCGTGCCGTCGGCTCGACGGAGGGTCACCAGGGTCATCGGCTCCACGCCCGCTTCCCACCGGGTGCGGCGACCCATCTGGGGGAAGAAGCCGAGGAGCGCATCCAGGTCGTCGGGATCGGTGATCTCGATGCGGATTACGGGATCCGGCGTCTTGGTCACCTGGTACCCGTCGAACAGGATGTCCCGGGTTTCGATGGTGGCGGCGGTGAAGGCGGGCGTCGAACGCCCCCCCATGGCCACGCATCCGATCACCACCACGGTCGCCAGGGCGGCCATGGCCGCCCCCGTGAAGGCGGTGGCTCTCCCGGATTCGGGCCGGGCCGCGACGCCCAGCAGGCGGCGGATCCGGGTCAGGAGCAAGGTGCCCGCGCCGGGGACCAGCCGTCCGAATCCTGAGACAGGCTTCGCCGCAGGCGTCGCCATGATCTCGGCCAGAGCGGCGAGGGCCACCACGTAGCCTCGGCGGTCCCCCACCAGTTCCGCCGCCACGTCATCGCAGCAGGCCTCGCGCTCGGAGCGGATCCGGGCCGACACCCACCATACCGCCGGATGGTAGAACAGCAGGATCTCGATCCCCGTCTGCACCAGGTTCACCAGGAAGTCGTGACGGCGCACATGAGCCAGCTCATGGGCCAGGATGGCCTCGACCTGCCAGGGGGCGAGGCCAGTGAGCACGGACGAGGGGATGAGGACGGCTGGGCGCAGCACGCCGACCACCACCGGCCCGGCCAGGTCGCGGGTGCTCGCCCCGGCCAGCCGAAGCAGGCGGATCGGACGTCGGAGGCCAAAGATTCGGGTCAGCCGTTCCGCCGCATCCCGCCAGGTCGGCTCTTCGGGACCATCGGCGAGCGGACAGGCCTTCCGACGCATGCTCCGCACCTTCCCCCAGCCGGCGAGGTGCCAGGCCAGGACGACCCCGACGCC
>PXDE01000339.1 GCA_003566475.1 PVC group bacterium
CTTGCCCCCGCCGCCCAGCAGCTCGGCCAGCCGCTGTCCGCCAAGGTGGCCACCGCGATGATTGTCGGTGGCCACGAAGCTCACATAGGCGTCGCTCTGGAGGTCGGAGTCGATGATCACCACCGGAATCCCCGCCTCCACCGCCCGTTCGATCGGCGCCACCAGGGCCCGGTCGTCGAGGGGCGCGATCACGATCCCGTCCACCCGGCGGCTGATCAGCACGTCCATGAGGTTGATCTGGGCCTCGCGGTCGTCCTCCCGGGTCGGGCCGCGCCACTCCACCCGGGCACCGGTCTCGGACGCGGCCTTGAGCGCCCCCGCGTGGATCGACTTCCAGAACTCATGCGTGGTCCCCTTGGGCACCACCGCGACCACCGGGGCGCCGTCGGCGGACGGATCGCCCCGACGGCCGCAGCCGGTGAGGGCGACGGATGCGGTGAGCAGGGCGGCGAGCAGGGGCTTGGCGGAGGTCATGGCGGGCTCCTGGAGGGGTGAGGGGTCAGGGGAGTGTTCAGGGGTCAGAGTTCAGGGTTCAGGTTTCAGGGGGGCGGTCATCCGAGAGCGGTCATCGGCTTGGACTTGGTGGATGCTGGGGCGAAGGGAGTGGTCGGGACCATGGGTCCCATGCGTCGCAACCGTCCCATTCGGACCACGCTGCGCGCGCTATGCATGGCATCTCGCTGGTGTGCATCGTCTTGCGGGGAAACATGCCTCGTGGCGCCTCATCCCCTGTCAACCTCCGTGGCCTCGACCAGCGGCTCCAGCAGCTCGGCCAGGCTGTCCTCGTCGTCGCCGGCCTCGCCGTCGAACAGGAACCAGTGCTCGGTGTGGCCGGTGGAGGCGCCGGGCTCGACCCGGTCGAGCGGGCCGTTGGTCTCGACCTCGAGCATGTCGGCGTTGGTGAAGGTCTCGGTATTGCAGCCGAAGTCGGGGTAGGGCCGGGCGGCCGGGGTGGCGTAGCGCTTGAGGAACACCTGGCCGTGCAGCAGATAGGCGGCCCAGCCCTGACCGTTGTAGAACCCCACCTTCTGCGGGGTGGTGGCGGCCGGATCCTGGCGGAGCTGGAGGAACCGGCGCCCCCAGGTCCAGCGGGGGTCGCTCATGTCGGTGTAGCTCCAGAGCACCAGCGGGCGGGCCGGCAGCACCTTCTCCTCGTGCGACACATAGGGCTCGTGCGGGTATACGGCCCGTCCGCCCGGAGCCATGACCGTGGGCGACCACGAGGCCAGCTCGATGGTCCAGGGGTTGTGATTGGTCAGGGTGTGCCGCACCTCGACATGATCGCGCTCCGGATCGAGGCGGATGTCCATCCGCTTCTGGACCCCGGTGGATGCCTCCACCGGCTGGATCAGGGTCAGCGTGCTCTGGTCCCAGCGGTGTTCGATGGGACCGTTGTCGGGCGCATAGGTGCGGGGCTTCACTTCCGGAGCATGCCAGAGCCGATGGCCGCCATAGATCCGCCATTCGTCGCCGCCGGTCAGCCCCACCAGGTCCGGGTACTCCTTGAACAGATTCGGCCCGTCCGGCCGGCCCAGTCGGATGATCCGCGGCCCCACGTCGGTGGTGGCCACCAGGTCCAGGCTGCGATGTCCCAGCTTCAGGCAGTTTGGCCAGCCCGCGTATGCGATCCGTTCCAGCATGCGTTCCTCCCAAGTCCAAGGTGGAACCCGTATCCTAGGCCCCGGGCCCCCGGCGGTCACGGCGAAACCGCCGTGCGGAACGCGGTTGACTTTCCGCCTCCGATTTCTATGATACCCGCTTGTTTCCGCCCCGCCGGACGGCGTGCCGGGAACGACCCAAGCGGATTTTCGGGGGGTTAGCTCAGTTGGTAGAGCGCTTGAATGGCATTCAAGAGGTCGTGGGTTCGACTCCCATACCCTCCACCAGGATTTCGGCGGGCTTCGGCCCGCCGATTTTTTTTGGTCCCGTAGCCGCTCCCGGCCCGAGTCTGTGTCACGCCGCAGACCATTCGCGACACCCTGAGGGCGTGCGCAAGTAGGTCGGCCATTCCTGCGTGCCGGGGCGAAGCGTCTGCGCGAAGCCTGGGCTGACCCTGATGGGAACGAGCCGAGACGAGCCCGAGACCGCGAATTCCGCCCTGATTCGCCCGCCTCCGGAGTGCCGGCCCCACTCGGATGACGCCGCGAGGGTCAGGCAGGAATGCCCGACCTACAGGCGGGCGCCCCGCGCCTTTACTGCGCACACGCGGCCTCGGACGGGCCCTGACCCCCGTCCAGACCTTGGACACCCGCCCGGCCTGCCGGAGGCCGGCAAGGGTCTGTCCCTGCCACTCCGGCACAGCCCCGTCCCTGCCGCCGAAGACCTGTCCCCAAGCGAGGCAGGGCCTGTGTCCCCAACCCGGGCCGGAGACCTGTCCCCTGCCGCCAGGAGGGCGCGGACACACTCGCGGGATCTCGTTTTCTCAACAATGGGAACGGCGCGCGGTTCGGCGGGCCCGGCCGAAGGTAGCCGCTGCAGACGGGGGAGGCGGCACTCGGGTACGGGCGGCGGCGTGCTGGGGCTGCGGCCTGTCCGCATAAGGCGGTCGGATTTAGGCGGTTGGCGGGGACGGAGGGTGGCGGCGGAAGGACGGGTGGGACAGGGAACGGGCGATCCGCCAATGAGACGAACCGGGAGGCGTCTCGATGCTGGCACGTATCTTGCTAAAACGATCCTTAGCGGATCGGGTTCCGGCCCGGGCCGCATGTCCGTCGCCCGTCCCGAAGCCGCAGCATCATCCCGGAAGCCGCCATGCCCACCGCCCTGCGCACCGACGAGTACCTGACTGACGACATCTACCTTGAAGGTTCGTTCAGCGAAGTGGGCATCGCCGAGGCCCGGATCGGCAGCCACGGCACCCCGCAGACTCACGAGCTGGCCATCGGCGCGGACACCGGCGGACCCTTTTCCGGGGGCCAGACCGCGAACTTCCCGTGGGAGTCCGACGAGGTGTACGGGTGCGAGCTTGTCTACGACCCCCAGGCCGACACCACGGAGGGCAAACGGGCGCGGATGACCCTGACCGTGGGGGAGGAGAGCGTCACCTGGACCCAGGAGGAAGAGGGCAACGATCCGCGGCTGAACGTCCTGGCCGTCCGCCTGCGGGCGCTCAAGGCGGAGTCGTCCATCGAGGTGACCAACATCCGGATCACCCCCGCCGGGGCCCAGAACGGAGTCATCGAGCCGCCCACCGACCATGTGTCGGTCGCGGGCGCGGACGGGCTGAAGTCGCTGGTCATTCTGGGGGCCGAACTTCTGAACGGGTTCGAAATGACCTTTAGCCTGAAGATGGTCTTCGAGGACAGCGGCCCGAACAAGCCGATGCAGTCCCAGCTCGCGATGCAGGTCAAGATGGGGGCGTGGACGTGCGGGGGGCCGAAGACGCCGGAGTCCTCGGGCTGCCGGTGCAGATACGAGGCCCCGGGGGAGCCGGCGGCCCAGGCCCCGGTGGCGAAGGGGGGCAACGGGGGCGGCCCCTGCGAGGATACGATCTCCAGTGAGCCGGTGCGGTACTCGATGGGGCAGATCATCTCCAGCACCACGGACCTGGTGTCGGGCGGGTTCGGCAACGGGTGGGGCCACACGCGCACGGACAACAACCAGTTCGGCGCGGCCATGGGCGGGCCCAACGGGGTCACCCGGATGGTGGCCCAGTTCCCCCGGGTGTTCTCGGGCCCCCGGGGGGCGGCGGTGGCCGGGGGCGCGCCCCAGATCGGGTGGTTCGTCAAGGCGGCGGGGGA
>PXDE01000538.1 GCA_003566475.1 PVC group bacterium
GCTGCGCGGCCGCCTCCACCGCCGGCCAGTTGACCGGATGGTACACGTAGTACCAGTGCACATTCACATAGTCGAACACCCCGGTCCCGATGGCCCGCACGATGTCCTCGCAGGGGCCGTGGGTGGAGAACCCCACGAACCGGATCCGGCCCGCCTTCTGGAATTCCCGCACCACCTCCAGGCACCCGCCATCCCGGACCACCAGGTCCAGGGTGGGGCCATGGTTCACCCCGTGGAACGCGAACAGGTCGATGTGGTCGAGCCGGAGGTTGGCGAAGCTCGTCTCCAGGGCCTTGCGGAACTCCGCCGGATCCTCCTTGGCCCCCCCTTTGGTCTGCACGATGATCTCGTCGCGGGGCAGCGAAGGGAGAATGCGCCCCAACTGGAGTTCGCTGGTGCCATAGCCGCGGGCGGTTTCGATGTGGCAGATCCCCGCCTCCAGCGAACGGCGGATGCAGGCCTCGAGATTGGCCTGGCCCTCGGCGGAGATTCCCTCCGCGTCGGCATCCTTCCAGGAATGCTGGTAGCGCATCCCCCCCGTGCTGAACACCGGCATGGCCAGCCCCGTCCGCCCGAAACGGCGGCGGGGAACTCTGGAGGTCGAAGGGGGGGAAATGGACATGCTCAACTCCTATCATGCGCGGATTGGCTCTGCGAGCTTCGGGCGGCGGGGGGCGGAGGTCAGTTGGGGCCGCTTGCCCGGTGGGCCAGCCGGATAGCGGGTGAGACAGCGACGCCGATGTGGGCTGTGGGATGTGGGCTGTGGGATGTGCGATGTGCGATGTGGGCCGGTCCCTCCGTGGCCCGGGCATCTTGCCCGGAGCCGAGCGAGGTTTGGTCCCGGCCCGTCCATGAACAGCGCCTCCGCCGACCATGGTCGATCCACGATCCGACCTCGCTCGGGCACGGGCTGGAAGCGCCGTGCCACGTCCGGGACATCCTGCTGGCGAGCAGCGGTTAGTGGGGGACAGCGTGCATGGGTGTCTCAGAGCAGTGACGGCCGTTGGCACGTCGGGGGCGGCCCACATCCCACACCTCACAACCCACATCGGGGCCGGATGTTTCACCCGTCATCCGACAGGGCTGCGGTTCAGCGGCTATCAGGAATCACCGCTCACCGCCGACGGCCCCGCCGCCCGCTCGCCATCCATCTGCGGCCCCCTTATACTGCCCCCATGCCCGCGCCTGCCCGCATCCGCATCCCCCTCCCCGCCGCCACCACCATGGTGGGGCGATACGCCTGGAGCAAGGTGGGCACCCAGGTGCGGTCAGTCGCGTTCATCCTGATCTACCTGGTCGGATTCAAAGTTCTGATCCTCCGCGCTCCGCCCGCCCAGGCGGCTCGGCTGGCCCTCGGCATCGCCATGGTGGTGATCGGTCTGGCCTTCTTTCTGGAAGGGCTGCTCATCGGCCTGATGCCTCTGGGCAAGCGGGTGGGCGTGCAGCTTCCGGGCCGGGGCGGGCTCGGCCTCATCACCGGGTTCGGCCTCCTGCTCGGGTTCGGCACCACCCTCGCCGAACCCGCCATGGCCGCTCTCCGGGCCACCGGGCGCAACGTGAGCGCCTGGGAGACGCCGCTGCTGTTCATGCTCCTCGACCGGTATCCGCAGGCCCTGGTGGTGGCCATCGGCCTGGGGGTTGGCGTGGCCGTCGCCCTCGGCATGATCCGGTTCGCCAGGGGCCTGTCCCTCAAGCCGTTCATCTACGTCACCATCCCCCTGCTGCTGGCCGTTTCCGCATGGTGCGCCCGGGATCCCAATCTGGCCGCCGTCCTCGGGCTGGCCTGGGACGCCGGGGCCGTCACCACCGGGGCGGTCACCGTGCCGCTGGTGCTGGCCCTGGGCATCGGCGTGTCCCGGGCCTCGGGCAGCCGCGAGGAGGCGGGGGGAGGGTTCGGCATCATCATGCTGGCTTCGGCCTATCCCGTTCTGGGGGTGCTGGTCCTGGCCCTCCTCCGGGCCCCGACCGCCCCCCCGCCGACCGATCCGGCCACCTTCTTCTCACCGACGCACCGGGAAACCGCCCTTCGCGTCCTCGGTTCGGAGGCCCGCCTGGTCCAGCACGCCTTCCGCCAGGGCGGCCCGGATGCCCGCCGGGCGGTTTTCGCGGACGAGGCTACCTACCGGAACGCCGTGACCTCCCTGACCACGCCCTCGGAGCGCCTCCGCCTGCTCGGCGATGTCTCGCTGTCCGAATGGCTGACCCAGTCCGCCTCCCCCCAGGAGCGGGCCTGGCTGGCCCTCCCCGAGAATCCCGCCACGTCCGCGCCCCGCGATCCGGGCGCCCCCGTGCTCCGGATCCTTTCCGAGGAGGCCGGCCTGGCCGTCCGGGCGGTCATCCCCCTCACCCTGCTGCTCCTCGCCGTGCTGCTCGGCCTGCTTCGCAGCCGTCCCCGTCATACCGACGAGGTGGTGCTGGGGGTGGGCATGGCCGTGCTCGGCATGGCCCTGCTGACCAGCGGCATCCGCATGGGCCTGGCCCCGCTCGGGGACGAGGTCGGCCGGCCCCTGCCCCGGGTGTTCCGGAGCACTCCCCGCGAAGAGGGCCGGGTGGTGCTCCAGCCCTTCGGACCTGACCAGATCCTGACCAGCTTCGGTCCGGGCGGCGAGCGGCAGGACTTCTTCTATCTCCACGACCGCCGCGGGAGACCCACACCCGTTCCGTTTCGGCCCGAGCGATACGACGCCGAGGCCGGACGCTACGAACATATTATCGAGCGTCCGCCCATGTTCGGACCGGACATGTCCCTGCTCGGCATCGGGCTCGTGCTCCTCTTCGCCTTCGGCCTCGGCTACGGGTCCACCCTGGCCGAACCCGCCCTCAGCGCGCTGGGCCTCACCGTCGAGGAGATTACCGTGGGCACCGTCCGCAAGACCGCCGTGGTCCGGGCGGTGTCGGTGGGTGTGGGGATCGGTTTGGTCCTCGGCGTCCTGAGGATCCTCTACGACCTGCCTATGATCTGGATGCTGATGCCCCCCTATCTACTTCTGCTTCCCCTTACCCATTGGAGCGAAGAGGACTTCGCGGGCATCGCCTGGGACAGCGGCGGGGTGACCACCGGCAGCATCACCGTCCCTCTGGTGCTGTCCATGGGGCTGGGGATCCGCAGCGAGGTGGCGGTGGCCGACGGGTTCGGCCTGCTGGCCATGGCCTCGGTCTATCCCATCCTCACCGTGCTGCTGTTCGGCCTGTTCATCCGGGGCCGCCAGCGCCGGGCCATGCGCCTGCTCCGGGAGGGCGACGACGATGAGTGATCCCCTCCCCGCCACCGCCCGCGAGGTCAGCCGCGTCACCTGCGCCGTCCATCACCGGGTCACGGCCAGTGTGGTGGACTGCCTGCTCGCCCTGGGCGCCCACACCTTCCTCGAACAGACCGGCCGCTGCGTGCGCCAGCGGATCCGCCCCCGACCCTGGGGATGGCCCGGGAACTCTCTGCGTTTCGACGACGCCCCCATGGACATTCTGCGGGTCACCGTCCCCCGCGAGGCGGCGCCGAGGGTGATGGACGCCCTGGCCCAGGCCGCCGATCTCTCCTCGCCCGGCCAGGGGTCGGCCTATGTCCAGGATCTGACCGAGTACGGCCACCTCGAGCCGCCGACCATCGCCGTCCCCGACGACGCCCCTGCCGACGCCCGGCCTCTGCTTCGCGACCTCACCCTGATCACCGCCATCCAGTCCATGGCGGGCGGGGGCGACGAGATCGCCCGCAGCGCCCTCAGGCTGGGGGCCGGCGTCCCGCTGATCAGCCTCGGCGCCGGCACTGGGATCCGCGACCGGATGGGCCTGCTCCGGGTGACGGTGCCGGCCGAGAAGGAGATCGTGCAGCTCGCGGTGCCGTCGCACGACGCCCGGGGCATCCTCCGCCTGCTCGTGGAGGACGGCCGCATGGACCGCCCCGGAGGCGGGTTCGTCTATCTGACCCCCGTCCGCTCGGGCATCATCGACGCCCGCATGCGGCTGGGCCCGCAGGAGCACGCGGCCAGCATCGAGCAGATCATCGCGGCCGTGGACGACCTCAAGGCGGGGACGGCCTGGCGTCGGCGGTTCGCCGGTCCGGACGACGCGGCCACCGACATCACGCTGCGGTTCCTGCGCCGGCAGCGCGAGATCACGTTCATCTGCGAGGAGGGCCGGTCCGACGCCGTGGTCCAGGCGGCCATGGCGGCGGGCGCGGGCGGGGCCACCGTCTCCGCCGTCCGGCGGCTCCGGGCCGGCGACGCGGAAGGCGGGATCGCCGCCCGCGAGCGCGGGGTGCTCGTGGTCCCGGCCGCCGTGGCCGACGCCGTCACCGCCGCCATCCTGAACGCCGCCGCCGAGACCGACGGCAGCACCTGCCGGGTCCAGACCCTCGAAGCCCCCCTCGCCTTCGCCCACCAGCGGGCGCGCGGCGGAGGTGAGCGGGCGAGTGTCGGCAACGGTCGCTGAACCGCCGGGGTCAGCCGGCAAGACGAATCCAGGAGCCTCTCCCCAACCCCAACGGGGTTTCATCCGCCAGCCCAGGGTTGCGGCCTTGCCGCTACCCTGGGTTCGCAGCACCCCATCGACCTACCCCAACGGGGTTGCGTCCGCTTCGCCGAGGTCGCGGGATGGGTCGGACGCAACCCCTTCAGGGTAGGGATGTTGTCTACCCCTGGCACCCAGGGTAGCTCGTTCCTCGCAACCCTGGGCTGGCGCTACGCAGCCCCGTTGGGGCATCCGGATGAGCTCCAGGCAGCTTCCGACCCCGCTCAAGCCGACCCGGCGGGCGCAGGCCGCCACGTGGCGATGTCCCGCACCGGGGCGCACCAGATCCGGGCATGGTGGTCGCCCAGCCAGGAGAGGAGGCGGGCGTGGCCCTCGCTTCCGAGGCGCGCAAGCTGTTCTTCGCCGATCCTCCAGATGGCCCACCCCTCCTCGGCCACGATGCGTTCAATCGCCTCCTGAGCCGCCTCGACCTCCGCAGGCAGCGTACGTGAAGGAAGCATGCTGGCGAGGGAAGGCGCTGGGGTGGGGACGGACCCCGCGTCCATGGACACCCGATAGAGGCAACCCGTGGCATCGGCGGGCGGTTCGGAAGGGGGATCCACCCAACCCCGTTCCGTCCGGCCATCCAGACTTGTAAGGCGAGCGGGGAGCAGCGGATCCACGGGCGTCCGCCACAGCGCCAGATCCCAGTTCCGCTCCACCAGGACGTCCAATCCGGAAACCCCCGACAGGCAGGCCACGGTGGCTCGGATGCCCACCGCCGCATGATGACGCGCCACCTCCGCCAGCGACGATGGGGCCAGGCCCAGGTAGCAGAGGCTTGCCGCCCCCGCACGGCCCTCCTTCCAGCGGCCGCCGTGGCCCGACGTCATGCGGCTACGGCACCTGGGGCCGACCCGGTGAGGTTCGGATCTGCCTCCTGGTCTCCGGAACTCCGTCGGCACCGGCCGGAACCCGCTCCACCGGCATCTCGGGCTGGCGGGCGACCACGGCGGCCGCCCAGGGGGTGGTCAGCGCCATGGTGACCATGGCGTCCGGACCGGGACTGGATTCGGCCACGATGACCCGCAGGCGAGGCTCCCCGGTCACCTCCACGCCCTGAATCGAGACGGAGAAGCCGCCGGTGTTGCGCAAGCCCATGGTCACCCAGATCACCATCTCCTTCTCAAAGTCGACGTTGCCCAGGCCCTCCGGCGCGTCCTGCCCGCCCCACAGCGCCTTCCAGGCCGCCTCGGTGCGGATGACCCGGATCCCGCGCTCCTCGGTGGGACCGTAGGCGCCCTGTGCGGAGCGCTCGATCTTCAGAGGCGCCACCTCGCCTTCTGGTTTCTCCGCCCGGACCATGCCACCTCCCGCCATAAGGCCGACCGCCACGCCCATTCCGATCCAACGCATGCTCATCTTCGTTTCTCCATGTGGGGACGACATCCCCGACTCCGATCACCCTACCACGACGTCCCCCGTCCGCGCCATCTTCAGCCATCCCCCGCCTCCCCGCAATCCCGTCGCCCCTACCAACCGGTCGGAAAACCGTCCGCCCGGACACGTTCTCGACCGGATGGCGATGCCTCAACCGGTCGTGAAACTGTCCGGCCGGACACGTTTGCGACCGGTTCCGGCGACCTCATCCGGTCAGATTCATGCTCGACCGGAGATGGATTTGCCTGGATACATGAGGTTGTGATGCACTGGGAACCGGCCGGAGTCGCAGCGGTGGAGCCTCGGGGCGCCGTGAGCGTGGCTGACAACATGGAGGACACGGATGGAATGGTTTCATCATCCTGACTTCAGCCTGACGGTGGCCCGACGCCAGGCGACCGAGAGGTTTCTCGATGCGCTTGCCCTGGGGACGGGCATGGTCTGCACCGCCGGCTGGTCGGCTGTCCGGGGGACATTGCCATCCGATTCCGCCCTCCGGTCGGCGGCCAACCGCCTGGCCAAGTCCGGCTTCGTGACCAAGGCACCCCACCAAGGCAAGGGTCAGGTTCTCAGGCTGACCGACGAGGGAACGGCGAGGCTCCCCGCCTATTTGCGCACCCGACATCCCTGGCCGCGCAAGTGGGACAGGCGGTGGTACGTGGTGCTCTTCGACGTGCCCGAAGCTCGGCGCGACTATCGACGGGGCCTCCGCGACTTTCTCAAGTCCCTCCGGGCGGGCTGCCTCCAGATGAGCGTCTGGGTCGCCCCCTACGACATCCGCCCTCAGTTCCACGATCTCCTGCTCGCCGCCGGAATCGCCGAGTATGCCATCCTGTTCGAGGCGAGGACAGTGCTCGGGAAACCTGCTCACGACATCGTGCATCAGGCATGGGACATCGATCGACTTCAGGAGCTTCATCTCGACTACTTGCAGCAGGCGGAGAAGGCCGAAGCCTGGCTGGTCGACGCCGTGCCCACCGCTGAGGAGTTTCACCGTCTGGCGGCGCAGGAGCATGCGGCCCTTCGCCGGGCCATGGACGACGATCCCCTGCTGCCGGAACCGATTTGGCCCCGCGACTACCGAGGTCCGGACGTCCTGGAGGCCCACCGACGACTCGTGCGTCGGATGTCCGAGATCCGGATCGCCCCGGCCAAGTAGCTCAACCGGAAGACACCTCTACGTCAACGGTCCGATCGAATCGTCCTCCAAAGCGCAGGATCTGCTGCGTCCTGGCCCCGCCACCGTTCAGGTGGGCACTGGACCAGGCCCTGTCCGGCCCGGCTTCCGCCCTGCCAACCGGTCGAAGAACCGTCCGGTCGGACGTGAATCTGACCGGATGCGGGTGGGCCAACCGGTCGGGAAACTGTCCGACCGGACACGTTTCCGACCGCATACGATGGCCCAACCGGTCGCAAAACTGTCCGGCCGGACGTATTTCCGACCGGATACGGCATCTTGATCCGGCTGGGAATGCGGTCGGCCGGGCGCGGGTTGGGCAGGGGGGGCGAAGAACGGATCGGACGGACCTGCATGGGGGGACGCAGCGGGTTGCGTCGGGGTGAAAGGCGTGAGATGGTCCTGCCTTCCAGCGCCCCCCAAACCGTAGCGGCCATGCCCGAGCCCCATCCCTCTCCGGACGCCCAGGTGGCGTTGCGCGAACGTCCCTCGGGACGGTGCGCGCTCCATCAGCGCTGGGCGGATCTGGCCTTTCTGCACTGGGCCTGGGATCCGGCGGAAATTCAGGCCCGCCTTCCGAGCGGTCTGGAGGTGGAGACCTGGGATGGCAAGGGGTGGCTGGGTGTCGTGCCGTTCTCCATGGAGCGAATCCGGCCCCGGGGCCTGCCACCCCTGCCCTGGATCTCGTGGTTCCTGGAGCTGAACCTGCGCACCTACGTCACCGACGAGGCGGGGCGGCCGGGCGTGTGGTTCTTCTCGCTGGACTGCAACCAGCCGGTCGCCGTGAGCTGGGGCCGCCGGGCCTTCCATCTTCCCTACCGGCACGCCCGCATGTCCCGGCGGATCGACGCGGACGGCACCATCGACTACCGCTGCCGCCCGAACGTCCACGGGCGGGGATCCCGGACGGTCTGGCGACCCCAGGGAGAGCTTCGCCGGGCGGAACCGGGAACGTTCGAGTTCTTCCTGGTCGAGCGGTACCTGATGTTCACCGAAGGCCCGAACGGACTTCGCCAGGGCCGGGTCTTCCATGCCCCCTACCGGATCGCAGATCTCGATCTGCAGGAGTGGGACGCGGAGATCCCGATCAGCAACGGGTTCGCCAATCCCGGCCGGCCGCCCGAACATGCCCTGTTCTCCCCCGGGGTGGACACCGAGGTGTTCGCGCTCACCCCGTAGCGGCGTCGGCTAGACGGCCTTGAAGCAGAGGGTGGCGTTGTGGCCGCCGAAGCCGAGGGAGTTGTTGAGGCAGGCCCGGACCCTGGCCTCGCGGGCGGTGTTGGGGACGTAGTCCAGGTCGCACTCGGGGTCGGGAGTGGTGTAGTTGATGGTGGGCGGAATCACCCCCCGGGCGATGGTGAGGGCGCAGGCCACCGACTCCACCCCGCCGGCCGCGCCGAGGAGGTGGCCGGTCATGGACTTGTTGGAGCTGACCGGCGTCCGTCGGGCGTGGTCCTCGCCAAGGACGGTCTTGATGGCCAGGGTCTCGGTCCTGTCGTTGAGCGGCGTGCTGGTCCCGTGGCCATTGATGTAGTCGATGTCGTCGGCATTCAGCCCGGCGTCGCGGATGGCCAGCTCCATGCCCCTGGCGGCGCCGTCGCCGGTGGAGACCGGCGCGGTGATATGGTAGGCGTCGCAGGTTCGGCCGTACCCGGCCAGCTCGCAGTAGATACGGGCGCCGCGGGCCCTGGCCCGCTCGAACTCCTCCAATACGAGCACTCCCGCCCCCTCCCCCATCACGAACCCATCGCGGTCGCGGTCGTAGGGGCGGCTGGCGGTGGCGGGATCGTCGTTACGGGTGCTCAGGGCCCGCATGGAGGCGAACCCGGCCACCCCGAGTTCGCAGATGGCGCCCTCGGCCCCCCCGGCCAGCATGATGTCCGCCTCGCCGTGCTGGATTACCCGCAGGGCCTCACCCAGGCAGTGGGTGGCGGTGGCGCAAGCGGAGACGATGCAGAAGTTCGGACCACGCAGGCCAAACTGGATGGCCACGTGGCCGGCCAGAATGTTGGTGATCATCTGGGGGATCATGAACGGCGAACACCGTCCGGGCCCCTTGTCGCGCAGGTTGCTCCACTGCTCCTGCAGGATCTGGAGCCCGCCGATGCCGCTGCCCACGAACACGCCGACGCGGTCGCGGTCCTCGCGGTCGAAATCGAGACCGGCGTCGCGCACGGCCTGGACGCTGGCCCCGATGCCGTACCAGCAGAAGGGATCCATGCGGCGCAGCTCCTTGCGGGGCACGTAGTCCTCGGGGGTGAACCCCGCCGCCTCCCCGGCGAACCGCACCGCGTACCCGGAGGCGTCGAACTTCGTGATGGGACCGATCCCGGACCTGCCTCCCACGAGGTTCGTCCAGAAGGTCTCCACATCGCTGCCTACGGGGCTCACCACCCCCAGGCCGGTCACCGCCACACGCCGCATGCCGCCTCCCTCGCGCCCGGACCGGGCCAGGAACGGAAATCATCCCGGCCGGGGGCGGCATCCGCCCCCGGCCGGTTCCGAGCCCGCCCGGGCCCGACTATTCGAAGCCCTTGCCCTTGAGGTACTCGATCACCGCGCCCACGGTGGTGAGCTTTTCGGCGTCCTCGTCCGGGATCTCCGCCCCGAACTCCTCCTCGAAGGTCATCACCAGCTCGACGGTGTCGAGGGAGTCGGCGCCGAGATCCTCGATGAACGAGGCCTCGGGCTTGACCCGGTCCTTGGTGACGTCGAGCTGCTCGGCGATGATGTCGATCACTTTCTCTTCAATGGCCATGTCCTGTTCCTCCGGGTGAAAACTCGGTCTGTCTGGTTGGTTGGTCTGCCTCGGATGCCCGCCGCTCAGGCGGTCACCATCCCTCCGCAGATGCTGAGCACCTGCCCGTTCACGTATCCGGCGTCGGGCCCGGCCAGGAAGGCCACCACCCGCGCCACGTCCTCCGGCTCCCCGAACCGTCCGCTGGGGATCTGGGCCAGCATCTGGTCGCGGATCTTCTCGGGTAGCTGTTCGGTCATCTTGGTCCTGATAAATCCC
Organism: PVC group bacterium; assembly: GCA_003566475.1. Classification (GTDB taxonomy): domain Bacteria; phylum Verrucomicrobiota; class Kiritimatiellia; order SS1-B-03-39; family PXDE01; genus PXDE01. The sequence continues at coordinate 10,077 of PXDE01000538.1, forward strand.
GGGGCCACCGCGTTGGCTCGCACGTTGCGCGAGGCCAGCTCCTTGGCCACCGACTTGGTGAGGGCGATCACCCCCGCTTTCGACGCGGCATAGTTGCACTGACCGGCGTTGCCGATCAAGCCTATGATGGAGGCGATGTTGACCATGCTTCCGCCCTTCTGGCGCATCATGATCTTGCCCACCGCCTTGCTGAACAGGAAGGTGCCCTTGAGGTTGATGTCGAGCACCTTGTCCCAGTCCTCCTCGGACATCCGGGAGATGAAGGTGTCGCGGGTGATGCCGGCGTTGTTGACCAGGATGTCAATCCGGCCGAAATCGGATTTCACCCTGTCCACGGCGGCCTCGACCTGGGCGGCGTCGGAGACGTCGGTGGCGTAGCCCTCCGCGCGGCGGCCGGCCGCCCGGACCTTGGCCAGGGTCTCCTCCAGCCACTCGACCTGCACATCGCAGACCGCGATGTCCGCCCCCCGGGCGGCCAGCTCGAGCGCGATGGCCTGCCCGATGCCCCGGGCCGCCCCGGTGATAAGCGCGATCTGTCCGTCCAATTGGCCCATGCGGGAATCCCTCGTTGTCGTGGTGGGTGTGGGGTGGTTCGGGGTCAGGCCGCCGGCGCGTCCGTCAGCGCGGCCGCGACGACCTCTCCCGTGGCGATGTCGGAGATGGTATGGACCACGGCGTCGGAGTCAATCCGCTTCACCAGCCCGGCCAGCACCTTGCCCGGGCCGCATTCCACGAAGGTCCGCACGCCCTGGCCGGTCAGCCGCCGCACCGTGTCCACCCACCGGACGGAGCCGGTGATCTGGGCGGTCATGCGGTCGCGGATGGAGGCGGGGTCGCCGTGGGGCGCGGCGTCGACGTTGGCGACAACCGGAATCCGGGGGGCGCGCAGGGGAAGGTCGGCCAGAAACGCGCCCAGCCGCTCGGCGGCCGGCGCCATGAGCCGGGAGTGGAACGCGCCGGAGACGTTGAGCCGGATGGCCCGCCTGGCCCCGGCCTCGGTCACCTTCTTCTCGGCCGCCTCGATTCCCGCGGCGGGGCCGGACAGCACGATCTGGACCGGAGAATTGAAGTTGGCGAGCTGGACGCCGGTCTCCTCGCAGATGGGATCGAGCTGCTCGGGGGTGAGCCCGAGCACCCCGAGCATGGCCCCGGCCGAGGCCCGGCAGGCCTCCTCCATGGCCTCGCCCCGGACCTTGAGCACGCGCAGGGCGTCGGCATAGGACACCGCGCCGGCCGCGCAGAGGGCCGCCCATTCGCCCGAGCTGAGGCCGGCCATGGCCGCCGGGGCGAGCCCGGGGACGCGGGCGGCCAGAAACTCCCAGGCCAGGATGCTGGCCACGAAGATGGCGGGCTGGGCGCGGTCGGAGCGGGTGAGCTCCTCGACCGGGCCCTCGCGGCACAGGGCGAGGAGGTCGTAGCCCAGCGTGGCCGACGCCTCGTCGAACCGCGCCCTGGCCTCCGGGGAGGCCTCGGCGAACGCGACCCCCATGCCCACATGCTGGGCCCCCTGGCCCGGGAACAGCATGGCCAGACCGCTCATGGCCGGCTCCATTCGAGCACCGAGGCGCCCCAGGTGAAGCCCCCGCCGAAGGCCACCAGCACCACGTTGTCGCCGGCCCGGAGCCGGCCCGACCGGGCCAGCTCATCGAGGGCCAGCCCCACCGAGGCGGCCGAGGTGTTGCCGTATCTCTGCACGTTCATAAACACTTTCTCCTGAGGAAGCTCCAGCCGCTGGGCGATGGCCTGAATGATCCGGGCGTTGGCCTGGTGGGGCACCACCCAGGCGATGTCGTCGTGATGGAGGCCGCTGGCCGCGATGGCCTCCTTGGCGGCCTGGGTCATGTTGGTCACCGCATGCTTGAAGACTTCGCGGCCCTTCATTCGGATATAGTGCTCGCGGTTGCGCAGGGTCTCCGCGGAGGTGGGACGGCGGCTGCCTCCGCCGGGGATCATCAGCAGGTCGCCCAGGGAACCGTCGGAGCCGAGGATGGTGGTCATGAGGCCCCGCCCGGGCCCGCCCGCCCGGAGCACGGCCGCGCCGGCGGCGTCGCCGAACAGCACGCAGGTGGTGCGGTCCTCCCAGTCGGTGACCGCGCTGAGCTTCTCGGTGCCGATGACGAGGGCGGTGCGGGCGCGACCGGTAAGCAGATGCTGATGGGCGACATCCAGCGCGTACAGGAATCCCGAGCAGGCGGCCTGGATGTCGAAGCACCAGGCCCGGGACGCGCCGATCTGATGCTGGATGAGGCAGGCCGTGCTCGGGAACACGGTGTCGGGCGAAAGGGTGGCGGTGATGATGAGGTCCACCTCGGCGGCCTGTACCCCCGCATCGGCCAGGGCCCGGCGGGCGGCCTCGGCGCCGAGGTCGGACGCGGCCTGGTCGGGGCTGGCGATGCGCCGCTCCCGGATGCCGGTGCGCGAGGTGATCCATTCGTCGGAGGTTTCCACCCGCGCCGCCAGCTCGGCGTTGGTGAGGACCGTCTCGGGCACGTAGGAGCCGATCCCAGCCAGGGTCACCACCGATGCGGGGGCGGTCACAGGCTGGCTCCCAGCAGGCCGGGCGAAGCCAGGTCGAGCGCGGTCCGCACCTCGGCCATGTCCCGCACGATAGCCTCGGTGATGTGGTGGGCCACCGATTCGCGGGCCACCCGGATCCCGTTGGCCACCGCCGTGGCCGTGGACGATCCGTGGCCGATGATGACCACCCCGTTGGCGCCCAGCAGGGGCGCGCCGCCGTAGACTTCCGGGGTGGTCCGCCGCCGGAGGTCGCGGATGGCGCCCTGGAGCAGAAAGGCCCCGGACATGCGGATCGGATTGCTGGTGAAGGCCTCCTTCATCCAGTGGGCCATGGTCCGGGCCACGCTCTCGCAGGTCTTGAGGACCACATTGCCCACGAACCCGTCGCAGACCACCACATCGGCCCGGCCCGCGAACAGCTCGGAGGGCTCCACGTTCCCCGCGAAGCTCAGGGGGGCCTTGCCCAGCATCCGGTGGGTGGTCCTGGTGATGTCGTTGCCCTTGGAATCCTCCTCGCCGATGCTCAGCAGCCCCACCCTGGGGTCGTCGCGGCCCAGAATCTCCCGCGCATACACCCGCCCCATCACCGCGAACTGGACCAGCAGGTCGGGCGGGCAGTCGGTGTTGGCCCCGGCGTCGAGCAGGATGAACGGGCGCTCCGGCGAGGGGATGACGGTGGCGATGGCCGGCCGGTCGATCCCCTGGAGGGTCCGCAGCTTGAGGGTGGCGGCGGCCACCGCCGCCCCGGTGTTCCCGGCCGAGAACACGGCCTTGGCCTCCCCGGATTTCACCAGGTCGACGGCCCGGCTGATCGAGGAGTCCTTCTTCTTGCGCACGGCCAGGGCGGGCGACTCGTGCATAGCCACGGTCTCGGAGGCGTGCCGCACCTCGAGATTGGCCGGCTTTCCGCCCTGCGAGGCCAGTTCGGCCTGGATCTGGGCCTCGTCGCCCAGGAGGAGGATGTAGACGCCCTCGCCGAAGGTGCGGGCGGCCTCGACCGCGCCGGCCACCACCACGCGGGGGGCCTGGTCGCCCCCCATGGCGTCCACCGCGATGCGGACCATCAGTCCTCGGTGGCGATGGTCAGGACCTGTCGTCCCTTATACTGCCCGCAGGCCGCGCAGACCCGGTGAGGCTGGGCGGGCGCCCCGCATTCCGGACACAGGTAGCTGGCCGCCATCGGCTTGCGATGGGACCTCTTGCGCATCTTGATCTTGCTTCTCGGCTTCCGCCGCTTGGGTACTGCCATGACACTCCATCCTGTTCGCGCCCGGGGCGCGGGGTCACCACGAGATCCCTTCGAGGCCGGACCAGCGGGAGTCGCCTTCGGGCCCCGTGCAGCCGCAGGGGGCCTGGTTCAGGTTCTGCCCGCACTGGGGGCACAGGCCCCGGCAGCCGGGCTGGCACACCAGCACCTGGGGCAGCCGAACCAGCAGTTCTTCCCGCACATCCTCCCCGAAGGGAATGCTTTCCAGCCCATCCGGGCATGCGTAAGCGCGAAAGAATGCCGGATCCTCGGTGATTGTCGAGAAGTTTTCCGCGCATCGGGAGCACCGGGCGTTCAGCCGCAGCCGGGCCGCCCCGCGGATCAGGATCTGCCCCCCGCCGGTGGCCTCGGCCCGCAGCCGATAGACGAGCGGGCCGTCGGGCCGGATCCAGGGGTCCTCGTCAAGCCCCAGCGCGCCCGGGGCGACCTCGCCCTCCAGGTCCGCGCCCCCCTCGGGCAAGGGAAGCCGGAGGACCGGCAGCCCGCCCTCGGCGGTCATGACGCCCCCGGGCCGAACCGGGCCCGCAGGCGGCGGGCCACGGGGTCGGGCACGAACTCGGCCAGGGGCCCGCCCAGCCGGGCGATCTCCCGCACCACGCTCGAGCTGATGTAGCTGTTCTCCTCGCGGGGCATCAGGTAGACCGTCTCCACATCCGGGGCCATGCGCCGGTTGGTGAGGGCCATCTGGAACTCGTACTCGAAGTCCGAGAACGCCCGGACCCCCCGGACCACAACCTTCACCCCCTGGGCATGGGCGAAGGCCACCAGCAGGCCGTCGAACGACACCACCTCCACCCCCCGGAGCGCCCCCAGCGACTCGCGGATCATGGCCTGGCGTTCCCTCACCTCGAACAGGGCGGACTTGCTGGAGCTGGCCGCGACCGCCACCAGGAGCCGGTCGAACACCGCCGCCGCCCGCTCGATCACATCGAGGTGGCCGTAGGTGAGGGGGTCGAAGGTGCCCGGATAGATGGCGGCGGTGCTCATGGGGAACGAGACTCGGTGAGGGTGGTGACCAGCATCAGGACGCGGGTGTCCCCGTAGGTCCGGTCCCGCCGGACCTCCCAGCCCGGAGGCGGGTCGGGGGACTCGCGCCGGCCGCATTCAAACACCAGCATGCCCCCCGGACGCAAGACCGATCCCTCGGCGACGGCTTCCGTCACCCGCCCCAGCCAGCCGGCCTCCCCGGCCCTGGCGTAGGGCGGGTCGGCCAGGATCAGGTCGTAGGGCGTCGCCGATTCCGTCCGGCGCAGGAACTCCAGAGCCCCGGCCCGCCGGACCTGGGTCTCCCCGCCCTCGCCGCCCGGACACAGGCGGCGCACCGTCTCCCGCAGGTGCTGGAACACCCGGGGGTGCGACTCCACCCAGCACACCCGGGCCGCGCCCCGGCTCCACGCCTCCAGCCCCATGGCCCCGGCGCCCGCGAACAGATCCACCACGCGCGCGCCCGGAAGCCCGGGCGCGAGGGACGAGAACACCGCCTCCCGGATGCGGTCCTGGGTCGGCCGCACCGGCCCCGGCGGCACCGGGACCGCGATCCCGCTCAATGTCCCTCCCGTGATGCGCATCGCCTCCCCCTACGCCGGACCAGGGCGGGAGGCAAGCCCCGCCTTGCCACGCGCGAGGCATTCATTGTACGGTGCCGATTGGCCGCGTTCCCACCATTCCCTCAAAGGATCCACTGCAAACCATGTCCCGTCCCCACTCCTTTTCCCGCGAGGATCTGCTCCGCGCCGGGGCCGGAACCCTGTTCGGCCCGGAGTACGCCCGGCTGCCCAGGCCCCCCATGCTCATGGTGGACCGGATCACCGAGATCACCGAGGACGGCGGCCCCCATGGCAAGGGGCGCGTCGTGGCCGAACTCGACATCCATCCCGACCTCTGGTTCTTCCAGTGCCATTTCGAATCCGACCCCGTCATGCCCGGCTGCCTGGGCCTCGACGCCATGTGGCAGCTCATCGGGTTCTACCTGTGCTGGCGCGGGGGCACCGGGAAGGGCCGGGCCCTCGGCGTGGGCGAGGTCAAATTCACCGGCC
>PXDE01000004.1 GCA_003566475.1 PVC group bacterium
CGAAGGAGGGGGGGAAGGCTCATGATGGCGACCTCAGGCGCCGTTCCGCGTTGATGAGCTTGTGCTCGGCCTCCCGGTGGCGGGGGTCGCCCCGGTCGGGGATCAGCTCGAGGATGATGCCCAGGTGATACACGGCGGTGGACCAGTTCCGGAGGCGGATGGCCTGGTCGACCCGGAAGAGGTGGTCGTCGTAGGCCTGGTCGAGCTCCTGTTCGGCGATCTGCCGGGCCTCGACGGCCTGCCGGTAGATATCGGGCTTGGGCTCGACGGTGCCGAGGTACCACTCGACGAGGCGGAACGCCTGAATGGCCTGGTAAAGGTTGCCGGGCCGGACCCGCCGCTCGTCGTAGTGCTTCTTACCAAGCAGGAAGGCCTCGCGGGCCCGGGTCAGGCGCTCCTCCCGCGTCCAGCGGTCGGGCGGTTCGGGCATGTGGTTGCGCACGATCCGGTCGAGGCGCTCCTGGACGGACTGGAAGTCCGACGGCTCCATGCGGTTGACCACGCGCACCCGGTGGGTCTGGCGGCCCACGGTGATCGAGATGTCGGAATGGACGAGCATGTCCCGCACCGGGCTCTCGTGGGTGGCGGGCAGGGCGAAGAACCCGGAGCGGCCCAGATAGTCCCGCAGATCGGCGACTTCGCGCTCGGGGATCTCCGCCTCGCTCTCCCGGTGGATTCCGGTGTCCAGATTGTCGGACCGGACCCGGAGGCGCTCGCCCTCCAGTTCGAGCTCGTAGCGGAAGATGTTGTCGGGGGCGGCCTCCACCCGCTCGTAGCGGACCACCAGCGTCCGCTCCTGCTCCGGGTCGCCGGTGAGGGGGCGCCCGTTGTCCGGCGCCATGATCATCCGATAGGCGGCCAGGGCCAGGAACACGACCACGGCGGCGGCGGCCACCACCCAGCCCACCTTGAGCCCGGCCGGGCGGCCGCCGGAGGCGGAGGCCCCGCGTCCCCCGCGGAGATCCTCCTCCGACTCCCGGAACCCGAGGTCGAAGGAGGGCTCGCCGTCGGCGGCGGACAGGGCGGCGGCGACCGCGCTCTCCGTCCCTTCGATCCGGTCGGCGGTGACCTCGATGGTGGTCTCCCCGATGGTGATGCGGTCGCCCACGCCCAGGGGCACCTCGTGGATGGCCCGGTCGTTGACCAGAGTCTCGTTGGTGCTGCCGAGGTCGGCCACCCAGAGCTGTCCGTCCTTGAAGAACAGCCGGCACTGGAACCGGGACAGGGAGGGGTCGGACAGGGTGATGTCGTTCGACGACGATCTCCCGATCCGCGATCCCTCGGGCTGCACCGAGAACTCGAGGCCCTGCTCGGGCCCCTGGGCGACACGCACATGCACTGACTTGGGCGGATCCTGCGGCACCAGCCTCTCCTAGAGCGTTTGTCTCATCATCTGAATGAAAATCGGTCCCAACAGCACGATAAACACGGCCGGGAAGATAAAGCAAACCAGGGGAAACAGCATTTTCACCGGGGCCTCGTTGGCCAGTTTCTCGGCCCGCTGGAACCGGCGGGTGCGGATCTGGTCGGACTGGATGCGGAGCACGGTGGCGATGCCCACGCCGAGCTCGTCGGCCTGGACGAGGGCGCTGACCACGCTGCGGATGTCGGGGTGATTGATGCGCTCGGCCATGGCCCGCAGGGCCTCCTTCCGGGTCTTGCCCACCTGGACCTCGCGGAACACCTGGATGATCTCCTCGCCCAGCTCGTCCACCCGGCGCTGCTCCACGATGCGGCGGAGGGCGGTCATGAAGTCGAGCCCGGCCTCCACGGACAGGGTGAGCAGGTCGAGCACGAAGGGCAGGGCCCGCTGGATGCTGCGGTGACGGAAGGCCACCATCTTATTGACCCAGGCCATGGGGTAGACGTAGGCGAGGAGCAGGGCGGACACGAAGAAGTAGCCCCGGCGGGTGAACAGGGCCTCCCCGAACCCGCCCGGGATGGCCTGGAAGGCGAAATGCATGAGCACGCAGAGGAGGACGCCCGGGATGAGGGGCATGAGCAGCTTGAGGGCCTGGACCTCCCGCGCCCGGAGCAGGGTGTCGTAGCCGGCCATGGTCAGCCGCTGGGTGATCTGCCCCCGGGCCTTCCGGTAGCGCTCGCCCTCCAGGAACGGGAAGCTCGCGGTGAAAGGCAGGAGCACCCGGAACAGCATGGGCAGGCGGCGCTCCCGGCGCCGGCCGTCGGCCAGGGTCACATAGGTGATCTGCATGGCCGACCGGGCGATGGACCAGGTCAGGGCGCCGGCGGCCATCGCCCACAGCCCGCCGAGCACGAGGTCGATGGGCTTCCAGGTCGGAGCGGCGGCGAGGAACGGCATCGGAGACTACACGTTGATGTTGACGATCTTGCGGATGACCACGAACCCGAGGACCTCCAGCACCAGCACGGTGACGAGCAGGGCGATGCCCGTCCCCGAGGTGAAGAAGGCCATCATCATGGGGGGGTCGAGAAGGGTCATGGCGAACATGAGGAAGATGGGCATCAGGCCGACCACGATGCCCTGGAGGCGTCCCATGGCGGTGAGGGAGCGGATGCGGCCCTCGATCCGCATGCGCTCGCGGATGGTTTCGGCGATGCGCTCGAACACCTCGGTGAGGTTGCCGCCGGTCTGGCGGGCGATCTCGATGGAGCGCACGACCAGGGTGAGGTCGTCGCTGCCCACGCGTTCGTTCATGTTCTCGAGGGCGTCCTCGAAGCGCACCCCGATCCGGGTCTGCTGGAGGAACACCCCGAACTCCTGGGCGATGGGGTTCTGGCCCTCGCGCACCACCTGCTCGAAGGACTGCAGGATGCTGAAGCCGGCCTTGAGGGCGTTGCTCATGGAGACCAGGGCCTCCACGAGCTGGAGGTTGAACCGGTGGAGGCGGCGCTGGCGGAGGTAGGCCAGGGCGAGGCGGGGCAGGAGGAGGGCGAACCCCGCCCCCAGCCCTCCCGCGAACAGCCCCCGGACGATCCCGAGCAGGCTGGCCGTGCTTCCGGAGAGCAGGAACAGGGCCAGAAACAGGATGAGGGCGGCCAGCCGGGCGATGTTGGCGATCCGCTGGGGCGGGATGAACAGGAACAGGTTCTCGAATTCCCGGGCCGCCTCCACTGCGTAGACCTCGGCGTAGCTGTCGGCTCCCTCCTTGAGGCCCTGGACCAGACAGTAGGTGAGCCCTCCGAAGCAGCCGCCGAACAGCAGCCCCACCGAAACCATCACATAGGTGTCGTAGGGGGTCATTCGTCGGCCCGCCGGGGATCGAAGGTGGACTTGTCGAAGGGCACGCCCCGGATCTCGAACTCCTGGGTGAAGGTGGGCACCGATCCGGTGGGGAGGAGGCGTCCGATCACCTTGCCCTCCCCGTTGATGCCGGTCTGCTTGAACTCGAACAGATCCTGCATGGTGATCTTGTCGCCCTCGAGCCCGCAGACCTCGCTGATCCGGCTCACCTTGCGGGTGCCGTCGGCGAACCGGGAGAGGTGGACGATGAGGTGGATGGCCGAGCCGATCTGCTCGCGGATGGCCCGGAGGGGCAGGTCCATGCCGGCCATGAGCACCATGGTCTCGAGCCGGGAGATCACGTCGCGGGGCGAGTTGGCGTGGACGGTGGTGAGCGATCCCTCGTGGCCGGTGTTCATGGCCTGGAGCATGTCCAGGGCCTCTCCGCCGCGGCACTCGCCGACCACGATGCGGTCGGTGCGCATGCGCAGGGCGTTGCGCACGAGGTCGCGGATGGTGATGGC